>JBBQML010000304.1:0-6163 GCA_038328885.1 Verrucomicrobiota bacterium
GTGCATCCCATGGCTGGAGAGGTGCGAAGTGGGAGGCGTGAAAAGCGGACGAATCGGCGGAACGGGTGGAAGAAGACATGGTCAGGCAACTGATCCGGTGCGTTTTGCGAGGGCACGTCGGGCAATGCGGGTGATCATCACGGTGACGGCGAGAGTGGCCACCAACCCGACGCCGTAGAGGGCCCACTCGGCCGGTGTGCGTTGTTGACCCGCGGCGCCGGCACGCGCGAGGGAACCCAGGTAAACGTACATCACCGTTCCGGGCATCATTCCAATCCAAGAGGCCAGTACATAGCCCTTGAGGGGAACCCGCGTCAGGCCGAACGCGTAGTTCAGCAAGGCGAACGGGAAGACCGGGGAAAGGCGGGTCAACCCGACGATTCGCCATCCCTCCTCCGCGACGGCGCGGTCGATGGAGCTGAAGCGTTTGTTTCCCTGGATCCTGGCCGCGACCCAGTTACGGGCGAGGTAGCGTCCCACCAGGAAGGCACATGTCGCGCCCACCGTGGATCCGATCGAGACGTACACGGATCCCCACGCCACACCGAACAGGGCACCCGCTCCCAGCGTGAGCACGGAACCGGGCATGAAGAACACCGTCGCCAGAACGTAGGCGGCGATGAAGAGGATGGGGCCCCACGGACCCAGGCGTTCGATCAGCGCCAGGGACTCTCGGAGGAGAGCCCGCACATCGAACACGGTCAGCAGAGTGATCAAGATCGCGGCGCCGAGGATCAGGGCGATCCAACGCACGCCGCTCCGCCGGCTCTTTCTTTCAGGCATTGGGGACGGTGTCGCCGCCGAGGTGGAAACCGTTGGGTTCATCGAGGGGATTGGGGCTAAGGGAGTGCCCGGCGGGAACCGGCTTGCCGCCGGCCGGCCGGCCGTTCCTCGGGAGTGTCATCACCGGCCGGACCTCAGGGGTTGGCCTGATCATTCAGACTCCAATCATAATCGGTGAAGCGAATCTTTGGTTCGCCGAGGCTCGCAAGATTCGTCTGGGTCGCTTCGGGGAGCATCGGTTTCACGAACTCGGTGATGGATTTGCCGCCCGTGGTGAAATCGCCGGCGAACCAGTCAAAGATCGGAGAGAGCCAGAGCGTCTTGGTTGAGGACTCCAGCCGGTTCTTCACGGATTCTGACAGGAACCGCCGGCCTTGGTCCTGCAATTGCTCGTCGAGTCGGTCGGGCACGAAGGGCTCGTCGCGGAGGGGGGGGCAGCCCTTGGCGGCGCAGACGAGCGCGAAGTGGACGCGGGGCTCCTGGTATTCCTTCCGGATGATCCCATGTTCCAACTCGTCGAGGGAGATCACCTTGCCACCCAACCGCACGATCTTCTTCCGCCAGGCGGCTCCCGGAAGCAGCCCGATCTTTTTGATGCTCGTGACCGGGTAGTTGTCGACGATGAGGCGCATCGTTTGGGCGTTGTAGAGGTTGATCAGCAGTGCCAGCCGATCCTGGCGGGGCCACCGGGCGAAATCGTCCGGGCGAATAGCGGCAACCTGGTCCAGGTAGGCGTCAAGCTCCGCTGGGCGAGCTTTGAGGACTGCGTAATCCACTCGGGCATTCTTGACGCAGTCGTGGAGCACTCGGCCGAATGTGTCGTGGCTGAGGGGCTGGGCGGCCGCTGTGGAATGAAATGGAGAGCCCAGGCCCAGAAAGGAGAGGGTGACGAGGAATAGACGGTTCACGTGGTTCATCCTTACCATAGTGCGAGCCGTCGGAGGGTCGGTTTTTTCCCGCACCGACGCATCTTGCCGAATAACGCCAGATTTGGTCCGGACCGGGTCACGCCCGCTCCCATGGGTGGGAGATCCGCAGAGGACGGGTTATTCCACGCGGATTCCCTGGTTCTGCGGGAATAGGCGACCGTACTCCCGGGTCCTACCGTCGGCATGCATCGCATCTTTCCTGACGGCGACGAGGGATACTCGGACCGACCGATCGGCACCCCAATCCTGTTTCCGGATCGGATGGCGGCGACGGCCCGCGCGGCCTGCGCGGTGCTCGATCAGGGCGCGGAGTTTCTTGCTCCCCTTCCGGCAGCTCTTTACCGGCAACGACTCAGGCGTCACTTTGGCACTCCTGAATTGGTACGATGTGAATAGCTCCCCTTCCGGTGAACCCACGAGCCGCGGGGCCGTGGTCAGCTCATTGTCGATCTCCACCACGGTCAGCCAGGCGCTCGATCGCCCAGGAAATCTTGATCTCCGCAAGGTCCGACCCTTTCGCCTGGTGGGCTGCTTTGCTTGCGAGAGGACGATCCTTGAATGGCGGTGGGACCTGAATCGATTGTCCGCGCTTCAGCATCCCTGGGAACCTGCCCTCTGGACATCGTCCGGGCACGACGAGGCAGTCGCGGAACGGGAACGGCGCGCCATCTTCTCCGCACATCGGCGGAACCGCGATGCGGGCAGTTCGAACTGGCATCGGCACCTTCACCGGACCACCACCCGGCTCCAGGGCCGGCTTCGATCTGCATGCATCGAACCGAGGCGGCCTCGGTATTGCCGGCGTCCACCAGCCAGACCTGAGCGCCTCGACCTGCTCGCGTCTCAGCCGTGGGATGGCGGCTTCGATTTCTTGAATCCTACTCATGGTTCTACGCTAGCGGAACCGGCCAAGAGTGGAGGGCTGGGCCGCATCTGTGAGGGTTCTGGCGAGGAGCCATCCTTGCGACCTCTCTCCAACCCAGGTCAGGAGTCCCGCGTCAGGTCGGGCATTTTCTTGAACCGATCCAGGGCGCCCTTGCGCCAGTCCTTGTCCAACGCGGCGGGGGCCTGGCTCAGGGCCACTGCGGGGGTGGCGGCCGTCGCCTGGGTGGTCGGGGGCGCAGGATACGGTGTCGTCGGCGCGGTGGACACGGCCGTCGGCGCGAGGGCGGGTGAGGGCTTTGGCGTTGACGATGCGGGGGCAGCGGCTGGGGCGGGGGGCGAAACCAGCGCGGGAGCGAAGGAACTCACGGCACTCGTTGCCGACCACTGACTTCCTCCCAAGAGCGGAGGCAGCCCCGCCGCGACGGCCGGGGCTTCGGCGACGGGTTCGGCCCACGCTTCGGGTCGCCAACCGATGCGGACCGTGGGGGCGGGACCGACGTAGACGGTCAACTGCTGGTAGCTCAATCCCGGGAGGTCCACCCGATCGGCGAGCTCGGCCGCACGCAAGAGGGCGGCCAGGACTCCGCGAAGGGCCGGGCGACTCTGGTGCGCGGCCAGCAGGGATTTGAGTTCACGCGCGGGCACCGACTCGATTTTCTGGAGTTGGAGCAGCAGGCGCTGGCTGGCGGTGGCGCCAAGTTCGAGGTCGACGCCCTCCAGGGTGAACCCGGCTTGCCGCAGGGTGTCGCGACCGGCCTCGATCTCCGTCAGCGAGGCAAGCAGGTGGTCTCCGGTGTCGGCACGGAGGTCGCTGATGCCGGTCTGCACCTCAGCCCGGAGTTGGTGGAGTTGGCCAGTGGTGAGCACGACGGCCTCGCGCAACTGGGCCGCCTGGGCCGGTGCGGCCTCGACCGCCTGCCGGATCCTGGCCGCGTGCTGCCCGAGGTTCTGGAGCTTCGCGATGAGTTTTTTGTTCATGACCGGAGAAGGCTCGAAGTCGCTAGCCGATTTTGGGTGGCAGCTCGGGACGGGTGGGGTCGGGCGGCGTCTCGGCCGGAGGGGTCCCCCGCCCCGATTCGGCGAGGACCTGGTGGAACCGCTCGAGGAACGCGCGTTCGTTGGCCAGCATTTCCTCGGTGAGCTCGAACTCGACCGTGCCCTGTTTCGCGCGGGCGGCGATCGCATCGTGGGCGGCGCGGAAGTGGTCCCGTTGCTGGCCGGCGAGGTCCTTCAGGGTGGCGAGCGTGCTGTGGATCATCTCGAGTTCGTGGGAGAGGCTGTCGACACGGTCCACGATGCCTCCCGGCGGCACCACAGTAAGCGCCCTGCCCAGGTCCAGGCGCAGGGCGGCGAGTCCCTCGGTGAGGCGCTCCGCGAGCAGGGCGTCCGGGGGACGTTGCTCCGCGCGGGGCGCGGCGGTTTCGGTAGGCGCGGTGGGACGTTCCGCGACCGTCCGACGCAGGGCCTCCAGAGTGCTGACAAGGGGACCGAGATCGACGGGGGGAGCGGTCGGGGCAGGCGGCGTCGCCGGCAGGACGGGAGCCGTCACCGGTTCCGGGGGCGGGATTGGCCGGCTCAGATTCGCCTGGAGCGCCTGCTGGATGCCCTCGAGTCCGGCCTGGAAGGCGGCCAACTGGCCCACCACCCGTCCGACGGGATCGCCGGCATCGCCGCCGCGGACGAGTTGGTTGCGGCGGAAGGTCCGTTTGATGTCCTCCCAGCGGGTTGTTTCCTCGGGCGTCAGCCACCCGGTGAGTTCCTTGAACCTGAGCAGGTTCGCCTCGGCGCCGGTGGTGAGGGTCTGGGCCTCGTTCCGGTAGTGGTCGAGGAGGGTAGCACGCACCTCCTCGTCGTTCATGACCGTCACGATCTTCTCCGCGAGCCGGTTCATGTTGCGGTAGGAACCCTGCAGCCGGAACGGGGGTTCGGTGCGGTACTCATCGGCCTGGCCCGCGGAATGGATGTACTCCTGATTGACCCGCAGCACGACCTCGCGGACGGCGACCAGCTTCCGCATCACGGCGAGGATCTCCTCGGTCTCGTGCGGGGAGTAGCTGCCTTCGAACGAGTCGGTGCCCGTGTCTGCGGCGGAGCCGGTCTCGGCCCGGCGAATGAAGGCGCGGATGTCCTTCTGGTTCCGGTTGGCGAGGGGGGCGAGGACGGTGTTTGAGGTGGCGGAGTTTTCGAGGTAACTAGCTTTGAAGAGATCCACGCGGCTCCCGATGACGTCGCCCAGATTGTAGGTGTCGGCCCGGTTCGCGAGCATGTCGGGGATCCGGAACTTCTGGCCGCTCTCCGTGTAAGGGTTCCCGGCCATGACCACGACGACCTTGCGTCCGCGCAGGTCATAGGTGCGGGGGCGCCCGCGCCACACGCCCTCGATCTTCCGTTGGCCGTCGCAGAGCGAGATGAACTTCTGCAGGAACTCCGGGTTGCAGTGCTGGATGTCGTCGAGGCAGATCAGGACGTTGTCGCCCATCTCGAAGGCGAGGTTGAGTTTGTGGATCTCCTCGCGGGCGGCGGCGTTGGGGGCGTCCTCGGGGTCGAGCGAGGTCACCGCGTGGCCGAGGGCCGGGCCGTTGATCTTGATGAAGACGATGCCGAGGCGGCTGGCGATGTATTCGAGCAGAGTGGTCTTGCCGTAGCCGGGCGGGGAGATCACCAGCAGCAACCCCATGAGGTCGGTGCGCTTCTGGTCGCCCGCGGCCCCGACCTGTTTGGCCAGGTTGTCGCCGACCAACGGGAGGTAGACCTGGTCAATCAGCTCGTTGCGGACAAAGGACGTCAGGACGCGGGGCCGGAATTCGTCGAGGCGCAGGCGGTTGCGCTCGCGGTCGAGGAGCTGTTGCTTGGAGTGCCGGTACTGGGTGAAGCGGGGGAGCGCTTCGAGGTCAAAGCGGCGGAGTCGTTCCTGGAAGTCGAGGTAGTCGAAATCGTAGCGGCTGCCGTGAATCCGCGGGTGGTTGCCCTTGAGCGGTTCCAGGATGTGGGTGCTGGCCGCCTCGATCAGGGTGCGGCCGAGGGCCGGTCCGCAGAAGAGGATGGCGGCCGCCTCCTCGAGGTGGAGGGCGGTGCCGTTGGGCTGCTGGAGCGCGAAACCGCGCAGCCAGTCACGGAGCATTTCCAGTTCGCTGGCGGGATGCCCGGCGAGCTCGGTCCGCGACTGGGCGAACGAGGATTCATTCCCCTTGGCCACCAGGTGATGGTGGAATGCGGCGAGGAATTCCTCCGCCTCCCGGCTCGTGGCGAAGCGGTCACCGCTGGTCAACTCGCGGAAGAGGTATTCGCCCGCGGTCGGGGCGAGGTCGGGGGAGTAGAGTTGTGTCGTCGTGACGAACGCGGCGATCTGGCCGCCGAGGGCCGTGCAGTAGTCGCGCTGGGTGGGGTCGCCGGGGAAGATCCGGTTCCGCTCGCCAAAGCCCTTGAGCTTGGCGAGCCAGAGCGTCCGGGTGTCCGGGGCACAGAAGCGGTGCCAGTAAACCAGGGCGCAGGCGCGGATGGTCGGGTGGTAACGGGCGAGTTGGAGTTGGAGGTGGGTGGCCAGCAGGGTGTGGAAGATCAGGTCG
>JBBQML010000305.1:0-6154 GCA_038328885.1 Verrucomicrobiota bacterium
CGAAGAGGATCAGGGCGGCGGTGACCTCGAACCAATCGGAAGCGGCGAGGATCATGTCTTGGCCTGTTGGGCGGCCGTCTGGCCGGGCGAGGCGATGGCCTCGCGCATGGAACTGTCGGCCTGGATGTTCTTCATCTTGTAGTAGTCCATGACCCCGAGGTTGCCGTTGCGGAAGGCTTCGGCCATGGCCAGCGGGACCTGGGCTTCGGCCTCGACGACCCGGGCGCGCATCTCGGCCACGCGCGCGGTCATTTCCTGCTCGACGGCGACGGCGGCGGCGCGGCGGATTTCGGCGTGGGCCTGGGCGATCAACTTGTTCGCCTCGGCCTGTTCCGCCTGCAGTTTGGCGCCCACATTGTCGCCAACGTCCACATCGGCGATGTCGATCGAGAGGATCTCGAAGGCCGTGTTGCTGTCGAGGGCCTTGTCGAGGACGTTCTTGGAGATGCGGTCGGGGTTTTCGAGGACGTCCTTGTAGCTGTTGCTGGAGCCGATGGTGGTGACGATACCCTCGCCGACACGGGCGATGATGGTTTCCTCGGTGGCGCCGCCGACGAAGCGGTCGAGGTTGGTGCGTACGGTGACGCGGGCCTTGACCTTCACGGCGATGCCGTCCTTGGCGACGGCGTCGATGGTGGTTTTTCCCGAGGCGGGGTTGGGGCAATCGATGACCTTGGGATTCACGGAGGTTTTCACGGCCTCGATGACGTTTTTGCCGGTGCCCTTGGTGGCGAGATCGATGGCGCAGGCGCGGTCGAAGTCGAGGTGGATGCCTGCCTTGCGGGCGTTGATGAGGGCCTGGACGACCATTTCGACGTGGCCGCCGGCGAGGTGATGGGTGGACAGGTCATCGATGGAGACGGTGCGTTCGGGGGCTCCCTCCTCCTTCACGGTGAGGCCGGACTTGACCGCGTTGATGCGGGAGTCGACGACCATTCCCACCGGGACTTTTCGCAGTTTGAGGGAGATCAGCTCCATGAAGCCGACGGGGGCGCCGGAGGACCAGGCGCGGATCCAGATCGCACCGAAGTTGAGGAGGACGATGAGGAGGATGAAGCCGCCGAGGCCGAAGGCGGCGAGCAGCGCCATGGTGATGATTTGGGTCATGTTCGAGGGGGTGTTTCCAGGGGAGGTGGGGAAGTGCTCGGAGGTGGAAGGAATGGGTTGGTTTGCCGCCGCTGCCGGGGGTGGATCAGGAGCCGGGGCTGGGTTCGACGACACGAACCACGACCCGGATGCCTTCGACCGCCACCACACGGACAGGTGAGCCCGCCGGCACCATGGAGCCTTCCGTGACCACGTCAACCCGGCGGCCGCCGATCTGGGCCATGCCGGAGGGGCGAAGGTTGCTGAGGGCGGTACCGGTTTGGTGGAGCAACTCGGGTTGGCCGGCTCCGATGTCCTCGATGGACCGGTGGGAGACGAACCGCCGTCCGAAGCGGCTTTGGGGGAAGAAGCGGAGCCAGGCGGCCCCGCCGGCGACCAGGATCGTGGCGACTCCCACGAGCGTGGCGTGCCCCCCGGCGGGTCCGAACTCCCGGTAGGCGAAGATCACGGCGGTGGCGAGGCAGAGGAGTCCCGCCGCCCCGGCGATAAGTCCGGGGAGGACGGTTTCCAGCGCGATCAGGACGATCCCGGCGAGGAGGAGGATGCCGACGGTGGCCATCGTTGGAGCAGTGGGCAGTGGGCTGGGGTTCAGGTCAAGGGTGCTGGCGTTGGAGGATTCGGCCGGCGGAGCGGCCCTCCAGTTGGGCACGGGCTTCGGGGGCGCGTGCGGCGATGAACCGTTTCAGTTGGTGGACCGAGCGATGCGGGCCCTCCGTGAATTCCCGGGGTTCACCCACGGCCACCTCGAACTCCGCCAGCCGGTTGGTGGATTGCTCGGCCACGGCCGGGCGGATCACCTTCGCGAGTTCGTCGATGCGCCGGTTCAAGCGTTCCGGAATGAAGAACTGGTCGAGCAGGCGGGTCAACTCACGGCGATAGCGCGCCTGGAAATCGGGGGTGGCCAGGAGTCGCTCGAGGAAGCGGATCGGCCCCACCCAGGGGTGGAGCAGGCTGGCCTGTTCACGGTCCGTGCGGGAGCCGACCGCGCCGAACTCGCCCCAGCAACGGTCGAGGTCCCAGGGCGCGAAGCCGAACCGCCCGATCCGCGGATCGAGGTAGAGGATGAAGTTCTGGCCGTTCATCAGGATACCGTCGTAGTTCGAAGTGAGGGCGTCGCAGGCGAGGAAGCGGGCGGTGGCATCGAGGTCGAACCAGTCCCCGATCCCGGCGGCGAAAGCCGCCTCATCCGCCGCCGCCATCCAGCGGCAGAAGTCGATGAGCCGTCCACGTTGCTCCGGGGTGGCGTCGGTTTTCAGGTCGTAGATCTCACTGTAGGGGTCCCACAACGGTCCGAGATCGGCGAACAGGTCGTGGGAAACCGGTTTGAACAGCACCGCGGTGTCGGTCCCGAGGGCGTGGCGGGCCCAGCGTTTGTCGGGGTTCTCCACGACCACGTACAGGCCGAGCAACCGGTGCTCCCAGCGACCCCCGAGGGTGAGGAACACGCGGGTGAAGGTGGTGCGGGGTGCCGGCACCCCGGCGTCGCGGTAGAACTCGTAACCCAGCGTGTCCGCCAGAAAGGAGCGGTCCGGGGCGAGGTTGTGCAGGTTCAGGGTGGTCTGTCCGGCGAACGCGCGTCCGGGGGCGCCCTTGTTCAGGTCGAGTTTGAACGACCTCTTGTAGCTGCCCAGGGCATCCAGGAAGGTGCCGTTGCCTTTGAAGCGCACGGCCACGTCGGGGAACACCACGCCGCTGAAATCGGCCTGGCCGGTGGACCAGGGGAGATCGAAACCCAGCACCCCCGCCACGCCCGCCCGGGAGGCGTAGGGATTGCGCAAGGTGGGCCGGCCATCCGCCCCGAGCCAGCCGCGCAGCGCGGGGATCCGTCGGGGTCCGAGGCTGGCCCATTGATTCGAGGTGAACCGGAGGTGTGTCTCCCAGAGGTTCGTGAGGACAAAGAGACTGCCTGCCTCGCGGACCTCGCGGGCGTCGAGGGTCGGGCCGGGGTAGGGGCGGGGGTTATCGGCCGCGGGTTCCTGGGGTTTGCTGGAGAACCCCATCTGGCCGATGAACGTGAAGAGGGACTCCACGAACCAGGGCTGCTGGAAGAGGATCATCGCAGCCAGCGCGAGGCCGATGGCCTGGAGCACGACGCTGCCCCCGAGGATCAACAACCAGAGAAACGCCCTGAGCCAGAGCGGACGGCGGCGGGGCACCCCCGGGGAGGGGGCGGGCGGGCAGTTCGATGGAACGGGAGGCTCGATGACTCATGCCTAGCGCAGGCGGGCGGTAGCCGGCAAGGTCGCTGACGCCTGTTCAGTCCTCCGAGAACAGGTACTCGAGATCGGTGCTCGTGAGGTTCTTGGCGAAACCTTCCTCGCCGAGGACGTCGCTGATCGTCTGGGCTTTCTTCTGCTGCAGGTCCCAGATTTTCTCCTCCACCGTGCCTGGAGAGATCAGGCGGTAGGCGTTGACCGTGCGAGTCTGGCCGATGCGGTGGGAGCGGTCGATGGCCTGGGCCTCGACGGCGGGGTTCCACCAGGGGTCATAGAGGACGACGTAACTGGCGGTGGTGAGATTGAGCCCGGTGCCGGCGGCCCGGAGGGAGAGGAGGAAGACGGCGGGCCGGGTTTCGTTCTGGAAGCCCTGGACGACCTCCTGGCGGTCCTTGGTGTTGCCGGTGAGCATGTGGGTGACGATCGAGCGGGTGCCGCATTCGCGCTCGATGATCTTCAACATCTCGACGAACTGGGAGAAGACGAGGACCTTCTCGCCCTTCTCCATGAGCGGTTCGAGCAGTTCGAAGAGGGTCTCGGTTTTGCCGGACGAGGTGTCGCTGCCGACCAGTGAAGGGTGACAGCAGATCTGCCGGAGGCGGGTGAGCGCGGCGAGCACGTGCATGCGGCTCTGGGCCAGACCCTTGGTCTGGAGCGCCTGCATGACCTGATCCCGGCTCCGCCGGAGCTCGGCGAGGTAGAGTTTCCGCTGGTCCTCGCCAAGGTCGCAGTCCCGGCGTTCCTCGATGCGGTCGGGCAGGTCCTTGGCCACCTGTGCCTTCAGACGCCGGAGCATCAGCGGGCGGAGTTTGGCGGAGAGCCGGCGCCGGTTGATGCGTTGCGCGGCGGAATCCTCGCGCGGCGCCTCGTAGGTCTCGTTGAAGTCGACCTGGGTTCCGAGGTACCCGGGCTGGATGAAGTCGACGATGCTCCAGAGGTCGAGCAGTCGGTTCTCGAGCGGGGTGCCGGTGAGGGCGAGCCGCTGCTGGGCCTTGAGCTGCTTGACGCACTGGGTCACCTGGGCGCCGGGGTTCTTGATGAACTGCGCCTCGTCGAGGATCAGCGCCTGGAAATCGAACTTCTGGAGTTCCTCGAGGTCACGCCGCAGCAGGGCGTAATTGGTGACGACGATGTCGAAGCTGGGGATCTGCTTGCGGAGGTTGTGCCGGGCGGCGCCGCTCTCGAGCACTAGCACGCGCAGGGCCGGGGTGAATTTCTCGGCCTCGCGCCGCCAGTTGTGCAGCACGGAGGCGGGGCAGATGACCAGCACGGGTTTCGACTTGCGCCCGTTGCGAAGGCGCAGCCAGAGCAGCCAGGCGAGGGTCTGCAGGGTCTTCCCGAGACCCATGTCGTCGGCAAGGATGCCACCCAGATGGATGTTGTCGAGGTGGCAGAGGAAGTCGAAACCCCCTTTCTGGTAGGGGCGCATCTCGGCGTTGAGGCCCGGCGGCAGGTCGATTTCCGGAACCCCCTTGAAGTTGTTCAGGCGCTGGCGCAGGGCGCGGGCCTCGGGGCTGTCGCCGAACTTTTGCAGGGTGTCCTCGTCCAGGGACTTCGCCTGCACCATGTCCACGCGTTGGGCAATGGGTACCAGGCCGTCGACGCCGAGTTCGGCCATCATCTCATGGGCCTGGGTGACGGCCTCGGTGTCGAGCTCCACCCAGCCGGCGTCGGGGAGCTTCACGTAACGGCTGGTGGCTGAGGCGAGTCGCTGGAGATCGGCGGCCGTGAGCTTCATGCCCTCCTGCTCCCATTCGGCGGAGACGGAGAGCCAGTCGATGCCGCTGCCCTTGACGAGGAGTTTGGGCTTGAGCTTGCGGGGTTGGAGGAAGAGGCGTTGGAAGGCTGGGTTGCCGAGGAAGTCGGCTCCCGGCGGGCGGCCTCCCCAGACGAGCGAGAGGGTGCCGAGGAAGTTCTCGTTGGCGTCGCCCACCCACAGGCCCGGGTCCGGGGTGAACCAATCGAGACGGCGGAGCCAGGTGATGGCGTGGTCCAGCCGTTCGTCGTCGAGCAGGTCCGGCTTCTCGGTGCGGCGGGCACCGCTTCCGGCGTAGAGCCATTCGTGGCCGTTCCATTGCCAGGAGGAGGAGTCGCGTTCGCTGACGGCCATCAGGCGGAGGCGGACCACTTCGTCGCTGAGTTCGAAGATGAACTGGGGTCGGGCCGTGTGGGTGACGCAGAGGCTGTCCCAGCGGTTGTCCTCGTGGGCGTGGGCGCGCCGGAGTTGGGTGAGCAGTCGGTGGTTGAGTTTCCGGATGGGAAGGGCCGGCTTTTCGAGCAATCCGCCGAGCAAGCGGTCGGAGGGGGAGTTCTCGAGCAGGTAGAACTCGCCGCCGACACAGGCCAGGGGGAGTTCACCGCCGAAGAAGTGGACCTCGGCGAGGCCGAACTTGCCGGTCGGGGTCTCGAGATAGTGGGCGAGGCTCAGTTCCTGGTCGCCGTTGTCCAGGCGGTAGGTGAACCGCGCGAGTTGCCCGCGGAACACGATCGCGGACTGATCGGTGCTGGAGAGCATGCGACCGAGGCGCCCCCAGCGGACGAGCCAGCGCAGCAGTTCCAGGCCTTCCAGCAGGAGCGGGTCCGGGACCGGGTCCCGGTGGCGGTATTGCTCCGCGAGCCAGCGGATCAGTTCCCAGTCTTCGGGGGGGAAGAGTTCCTGCTCCTGGGTGGCGCGAAGGGTGAGTTCAATGACCTCCTGCAGGGTGCGGTCCTTCTCCCCGGTGCGGCTGCGCACGATGTTGAAGGAGATCGCCACGCGGCTGAACCCGTCGCCGTCGGCGCCGCGGCGGGGTTCGCAAAGAACGCGAAGACCGGCGCGCGGGGAATCCAGG
>JBBQML010000306.1:0-6142 GCA_038328885.1 Verrucomicrobiota bacterium
GACTCGAGAACACCGCGGTGCAACGCGATGACAAAGGCTTCATCAAGGTCAACCAGGGGCTCCAGACCGACGATCCAGCGATCTATGCGATCGGCGACATCGCCGGAGGACTTCTGCTGGCCCATAAGGCGGCGCGCGAGGCGCGCCTGGCCGTCAACGCCGTCCTGAAGGAGACCGCCCCGAACCGCGAATTCGTCGTCCCGGCCGTCGTCTTCACCGAGCCCGAACTGGCTTGGTGCGGGTTGACGGAGGCCGAGGCGCTTGCGAAGGGCATCGAGGTCGAGGTGGCGAAGTTTCCCTGGGGAGCCTCCGGCCGCGCCCTGACCTTCGACCGCCCCGATGGCCTGACGAAGCTAATCGTCGAGAAGGGCACCGAGCGGATTCTCGGAGTGGGCCTCGTCGGACACGGCGCCGGCGAGTTGATCGGCGAAGGCGTGGTTGCCGTGGAAATGGGGGCCACCGTGAGCGACCTGGCGGATTGCGTCCATCCTCACCCGACCCTGTCCGAGACCCTGATGGAAGCCGCCGAATTGTACCTCGGTCACTCCACCCACTCCCACCAGCGCCGGCGGACCCACGGCTAACAGCCTGTTCAAAAAGCCCCTTGTCTCGTAGTCGCCGTGGTGACACGGCGCATTCATTGGCTTTTCGGGGCCTTTGCGTTGCTCCGGGCTGCTGCCGGACTTTTTCAACGGGCTGCTAGCCCTCAACCCAGGAGGTCGAGTTCGGCGCGTAGCGGCGCCAGGTCCCCATCCTCCCGGGCGCGCTCCAACACCGCATCGAGCCCATCGGCCGCGATCGCCTGCCTCAACCACTCCCGCGCTTCCTCGAGGTGGCCCATCTGGCAGGCGTAGCAGGCGAGGTTGTAGGGGATGACGCCGATCGCCGGAAATCGGGGGAGGGCGAGCAACAGCGCCGCCCTGGCTTCCTCCGTCCGGCGCAGTTCGTGGAGGGCGTAGGATTGATTGATCCAGCCGGTTGGACGGTCGCGGGCGGTTTCCTGCAGACGCGTCGCAATCGCCAAGGCCTCTTCCCACTGCCCGGAGCGGGCGAGGACCTCCCACTCCAGCGTGAGCACATCCGGGAGGTTCCTCGACTCCGGGGCGAGTCGGGCAAGTTCCGCTTGAGCCTCCCCGGGCAGCCCCAAACCGAGCCAGCCGGCCGCGGCTTCGAAGAGGTGGATCTCGTGTGGTTCCAGGTCCCGCATCTGCGCCTCCCACTACACCACGCCCCCACTCGGTGGCAAACCATCAGGGCCGGAACCGCCTGGGTCTGCAATGTCGAACCGGGATGCACCCCGATCGACAGGTTGCCGGAAGCACTCCGGGCGGGCGTTGGTTCCCCGGTCCATCACGACGCTCCCCCTGGGTTGGACCTCCAAGCGCATCGCTGGGGCGCGCCCCATAAACCGGGCTTCAGTGCGGAGGCGGGCATTTCCCTTGCCGGACGTTGGAACGGACTCGGACACTGCTGCGCGTTCGCCGGGGCCGCCTTGGGCGGGTTCGGCTCGGGATGAAGACCCTGCACCGATACCTGTTGCGCGAGTTGCTCGCCGCCATCGCGGTGTCGGTGCTCGTGTGCACCGGCCTCCTGTTGCTTGGCAACCTCCTCAAGGAGATTCTCGCGCTGCTGATGTCGGGACAGGCCACCTTGGGCCTGGTGATACGCGGCATCGGGTTGCTCATCCCCTTTGTGCTCGCTTTCTCGCTGCCGATGGGAGCCCTGGCCGCCTGCCTGCTCGTTTTTGGTCGGCTCAGCGCCGATCAGGAACTCACCGCCGCACGTGCCAACGGCATCAGTCTCTGGACCTTGGCCGTGCCGGCGCTCCTGCTGAGTCTGGCCCTCTGTGCGGTCTGTGCCGCGGTGAATATGGACTTGGCTCCCCGCTGCCGGGTGGCCTACACGCGTCTCTTCAAGGAGTTGGCCCAGGAGAAGGCGCGTGTCCTCATCCCGGCGGGGCGGTTCGTGACCCACTTCCCGGGGTTCGTCATCTACGCAGAACGCATCGAGGGCGACGACATCGAGGACGTCCTCTTCTTTCAGATCAAAAACGGCCGCAAGGTTCTGGACGTGCGGGCGCCCCGGGCCCGCCTCGAACTGCGAAAGGCCGAGGGCGAACTACGCCTCACCTTCCTCGACGGACGGATGCTGCAGTGGGTGCCCCAGGTGGCCTCAAGGTCGAGCGCTGCGACCAACCCCCTCACCGAGGTGGTGACGAACACCGTGGACGGTGCCCTCACCAACGCGTCCGTGGCCGTGGACGCGAGCCCGCCGGGACGTTTGATCCCGCCCGCTGAAGCCGAGGAACTGCCGGGTGAAGATGGTCCGCCCTCGGATTTCGTCGCCCAGCCGGTTGCGGGTGCAGGCCCGGGCGAGGGAAGGGGGGAGGTTGCCGCCGTCGCTGTCAGCCGGAGCGAACCGGCGGCGGATGGCTTCTGGCAACCCATTGCGATGAGCGAGCTTCCGGTGCGTATCGCGCTGCCGCAGACGGCCTTGTCCGGAGGGTTGCCGTCGTTGAGCGACATGACCTTCCGGCAGCTGCTCACCGAGCGGAGTGAACTGCTTCGTCTCGGGATCGAAGACGTCACGCCGATCGAGGTTCACCTCCACCGCCAGGTGGCGTTCAGCTTCGCATCCTTTGTCTTCGCCCTGGTGGGAATCCCCCTGGGCGTGCGGGCTCACCGGCGGGAGACCAGTGTGGGCATCGCCTTGGCGATCGGGCTGGTGTTGATCTACTACGCATTCCTGATCGCGGCCCAGGCTTTGGCGACCCAGCCCGAGGCGGCGCCGTGGATGATTGTCTGGCTGCCGAACGCCCTCTTCCAACTCGTTGGTGCGTGGCTCCTCTGGCGGGTGAACCGAGGCCAGTGAGGCGGTGGGCGGTAGGCGGTGAGGCGAACCTCCAACCGATCCCACCGAAGTGCCGGCGCACCGTGGCGGAGAACCTGCTTGACCCGCCCGGGTTCGGGACGAGAGTGGAGTCGTTGTTTGTTGTTTGGGTGGGGGCGTACTGGTTTCGACCTGGACGACCTTTCAGTTGTGGCATGCCGAGGATGATCCGTTGGCCTCGTAAAAAGTCGGATCAAAAGTTAGCTGCCAACCAAGAATTGGCCCTCGCGGCTTAATTGCCTCGACGTCTCCCGGGGACACCTGCTTACCGGGTCAGGCGCTGCAGCAGGTTAGGTGAGGAGCGGAGATCGCGCGTCTCTCACCGAAGTCTTATCATGCGAACTATGCGATGCGAATTGTGTCGGGGCTTTACTGCATCACAGACAACTCGCCTCCGACTAAGCATGTAGAGGCAATTGGATGAACGGCCATGGGACAGGGGTTCAACTCCCCTCGCCTCCACCATCTCTTTACAAGGGCTTCGTAGCGGTCAGGCGGCTTTCCACGCTGATCCCACGCAGTGTGTTAAAGAAAGCCAGCGGATCCAGCCCTGAGGTGACGTCGTTATTGGTCCGTTGTCGGGGGAGCCACCTATCGACTGCTCCACAACGCTCACCCGGTGACCCCGATTCGCCACTCACCGGTTTCAACGTCGCAGGCGGAAAAATGCTTGGGCTGCGGTGGACGGCACGGGATGGGAATTCCCGCTGACCCCACTCACCCCAATCCAACCGGAGGCCAGGGACGTGGTGGTTTCCAGCGTGTAGCCCTCGCTGCCGGCGGGCCAGTTGAGGATGATCCCCTCGGTCGTCCGGGTCACACTGAGCGTGGGCGCGCCTCCGGTCCCATTGTCCATCGAGTAGAGGCCAAAATCGTCGATCCCGAAGTACCAACTGTCCGCGCCGGCGTGAGTGAAGCGCAAGCGCACGGCCGCCTGGTTGTCGGCCTGCGGCAGCGGTAGGAATTCAACCCGCTTGGAGCCGATGGGGTCGTCGTCGACGCGCGGGTGGACGTGGGGTCCGAGGGCGCTGGAGACAGGCGCTGCGATAAAGGCGCCGTAGGTGCCACCCACCTCGGCGCCGGAATCATCGATGTACCTGGCAACGTCGTCATGTCTCTGGGCAAAAGTCGCGACGGCATTCACGGAAACTCCGCCGGGGGCCATAACGATATCAAACGGATCAAGGTAGTAGGCCACGGGCAGCCAGGAGATGCCGCCGTCAATGGAGTACTCGATGGCTGCAATGCTGTTCTCGTTCTGCTCCCACACGCTCTTGAATCCCAGATGCACACCCGTTCGGCCACTCAGATCGAAATCCGGCGTGAACAAGTAGAGAACCTGCGACCCAAACCGATTCTGAAATCCGGAATTGGCGAAGAGAAAGTTGCCGCGTGGCAGTGGTTCGTTTTGGACCTTTCCGTTCACGACATTGAAAAGGTTGACTGACAGAACCCGTATGTAGTCACCGATGAGACTGCCGGCGTCCCCATAGATCGAGAACAGGTCCTCAAACCGAGCGGCGCTGACCGAGGTCCACCGACTGTAGGCGGCGGAGGCGAGACTCTGAAAATTCTCAGCGCTCAGGAGGGGTGTGGAGTAGCTCTTCTGGGTCCAACCTGCGGGCAGCGAACCTTCGGGCACGGAATCGAAATCCTGGAAGTGGATGGGCTGGGGGATTTGCAGGTCCGTGTAGAGCCCCACGGTGACGCTGCTCGTCGCCTGAAAGCTGTTGGGGGGCGTGGCGTCGTCCTGGGCGAAAAGCCCCCAGGTATGCGGTCCGGGTAGCGGCAGGCTGGGATCGGTGTAGCGCACCATCAGGAGTGCCGAATCGGTGGTGACCACCGCCGGAACGGCCGTTCCATCGAGAGTGAGCCTCACCGAACCTGACACGATGAGCGAGGTGCCATTGGTGAAAACAGCCGAAAACTGCAGCAAAGGTGGCACATTCGAGCTTCCGTGGAGGGGGCTGACCGGCCCAAGCACCGGTGGAACCTCGACTCCGGGCGTCACTTCAAACGTGTCACTGGAGAGGATCTCGTTGCTGTCATCCCGAAACAGGTGGGCGTCATAGAGTCCGGGTACTCGAAGACCGGAGCGAAACGAAACGTTGCCGTCCGTCCTTCCGTCGTCCCCGGTCAGGGTCCCGTCTAAATAGATGCGCAGGGCGGGCGTGTCGGTTCCAGGAGTCTGGCCGGCGCGATAGATTCCGATCCAGTCCTTCGGATTCCCCGGGCCGCCGGCAAAGTTCACGAAGATGGTGGTGTGCGCCATATAGGTGCGCTGAGGGACGCGCAGAATGGGCTGGCTTAGGTCGAGCACGACGATTTGATTCGAGGCGATGGCGGTGAAGCTGTCGTCAACAAGGAAGTAAACGGCCCAGGTGCCCGCGAGCGGCAGTCCGCCAGACAGGGTGACAGACCCGTCTCCGACGCCGCCCAGGCCGCTCTGCGTGCCATCGACGTAGGACCACAACTCGGGTTGAGGGGCGTCTTCCGGGGAGATACCGGATGGAAAGACGCCGATCCAATCCTTCGCACCACCGGGGCCGCCGGAGAATCGGATGACGATGGTCTCATCCGTGTGAAAGGTGGGGAAGATGGGTGCGACAGAAGGCGCCGCCTTGGCGCTGATTCCAAACACGACCTGGGCAAGAACGGTGCATGTCAACAAAAGGAGACGGAAATGGCGACGAACGATCATCCAGCCGGATGAGGCAGCGGAGACGCAAGCGGGTTGATACATGGCAGTGTGGGGAACTGGTAGGTCTTCGGGTTCTGGGTTTGCATCCGCCTGGCGCGTGGGTTCCCAGGAAACCGAGGCAGGCTTCCGCGTCGCTGGGGGCGGGAGGCTCATCAATGATCTTCGGCAACTTGCTGGAAGGCTGCTCAGATGGCGAGATAAATACCGGCGGACTCCGGACACGACGCGACACGACGTGCGCGTCCATGCGCCGGGAATCACGCCGCTGGCAGCCCGTCGGACTTCGATCACGTCGGAGTCCGTTCCTCCACGAACAGGCAACCTGTCGGTTCACAAAATGCGGCAGATCCAGGCCGCCGAGAGGCTTGCGAACCCGATACGACCCCCCGCCGGCATGCGATAGCTGCCCTGCAGATGGTCAGGGAGTCATGATCCGAGGGATGCTGAGAGCAAGCTCTCGATTCCTCGAATCCAGGCCCTGCTCCAATCCTTCGTCGGTTCCGGGGCGGCGAGGCATTGTGGGTGCGCCACACACATCGGAACCTTCGGGGT
>JBBQML010000307.1:0-6140 GCA_038328885.1 Verrucomicrobiota bacterium
GAATACCAGAGCATTTTGAGGCATGGACGGCCATGGCCATTGGCTACAGAGCCGACCCGGCCACGTTGCCGGATGCGCTGAGAGCGCGCGACTTGGCCCCCCGGCAGCGAAAGCCCTTAAGCAAATTCGTCTTCACGGGCCAATGGGGACAGGCATCATCGCTCACCCTAAAGGCGGATAGCTGACAACCTATGGGCCACCTTCCTGGCCAGGTTTGGAGCATATAATTATGTGAAACATTGAAAATCGGGAAATACGGCCGGCTTCTTGCCTCAAAGGCCCTCCCATCGTCGCAAATTTTGCCTCGCGGTGACGAAGCTAAAGTCATTACCAGACAAGCAGGTGCTCGTTCAGGACCTATTCATGTCGGTGGATCTTTATGTGCGCGGACGCATGAAAGGCTCAGTTCTGATCGGGTTCTCGGCGGGTGGCGGAGAGATCGGTCGTTACATCGGACGCCACGGCACCAAGCGTTTGGTGGAGGCCGCGTTGATTTCATCCGTTCCGCCCTTGATGCTGAAGACGGCAACCAATCCTTGCGGCCTGCCGATCAAAGTGTTCGACGACATGCGGGCCGGCTCCATCGCCAGCCGCTCGCAACTCTATAAGAACCTCGCTGGCGGTCCCTTCTTCGGATTCAATCCCCCGGGTGCCAGGATATCACAAGGAGTGAGCGACTGGTTCTGGCTCCAGGGAATGCAGGCCGGTCACAAGAACATGCTCGACTGCATCAAGGCGTTTTCGGAAACCGACTTCACCGCTGATCTCAAGAAGTTCGACGTGCCCACGCTGATCATTCACGGCGACGACGCCCAGATCGTGCCGATTGAGGCCGCTGGCAGAGCAGCCGCCCAACTCGTCAAAGGTGCACAGCTGATCGTTTACCCCGGCGCCCCGCACGGCCTGACCCACACGCTCAAGGACAAGGTCAACGCGGACCTGCTGACGTTCCTCGAGTCGTGACCCTGCCAGCGAATCAAGGTCTCGATGCCGCCCCGGTTCGCTCCGGTCCGCAGCGGTTCTACCCCCATCGGGGACCGCCGCCTCGCTGGTTGATGAGGGGACGCCACGGGTGGGTCGGGATTGGCTGGGGTGAAGGGGTCCGTCAGGCTCCGGGGCGATGCAGGACATTGCGCAGTACCAGGAGATTCTCGGATTACGCGAGCCGTGGCGGGTTAAGTCCGTGCGGTTGAACCGCTGGCCGACCCGAAGACCAGGAACTCCAACTCTGGGGGGATGACCTGCTTCACGCGCCGGCAAATCCGCGCGGATTGCTCCGGCCTATGCAAGTCCCTCCCCGACAGTCCCCCCCAGTTGTCCTGTATCGCGGGGTGGTTGAGGCGCCAGGCGGAGCGCCACGGCGCGGGGGCTCGGCCTCGAAGGAACTGAAGGTTGGTGGTAGGAGAAGGATTCGAACCTTCGTAGGGCGTTAGCCCGGCAGATTTACAGTCTGCTCCGATTGACCACTCCGGCATCCTACCGCCAGGAATCCCGGTCGCCCGGGGACGGTTACTATACGCCGGTGTCCGAGCGCCTTGTCAACCCGCAGGGTGTCGCCTACGGTCCCACTCGTGTTCGATTCCCTCAGCAAGAAGCTCCAGAAGGTGTTCCGTGACCTGCGTGGACTGGGGCGGATCTCCGAATCCAACATCTCCGAGTCGCTGCGCGAGGTGCGGCTCGCCCTGCTGGACGCCGACGTGAACTTCAAGGTGGCGCGCGACTTCATCGAGAAGGTGAAGGACCAGGCCATCGGTGCGCAGGTCATCCAAAGCATCAAGCCCGGCGAGCAGGTCGTGAAGATCATCCACGACGAGCTCGTCACCCTGCTCGGCGACACCAATGCCGGGCTGAATTCCTCCCGGAACCCGTCCTGCATCCTGATGGTCGGCCTGCACGGCTCGGGCAAGACGACGTCCTCGGGTAAACTGGCGAAGCTCCTCCAGAAGCAGGGACGCGATGTGCTGCTGGTGGCCGCGGACGTCTACCGTCCCGCGGCCATGGACCAACTGGAAACGCTCGGCAAGCAGCTCGGCCTGCCGGTGTGGGTGATGCGCGGGGAAACCGACGTGCAGCGCATCGCCCGGTCGGCGATCGAACAGGCCCGGATCGCCGGCCATAACACGGTGATCTTCGATACCGCAGGCCGCCTCCAGATCGACGAGCCGCTGGTGCAGGAGTTGGTCCGCCTGAGGGAGTTGGTGCACGCAGAGGAGGTGTTGCTGGTGCTCGACGCCGCCACCGGCCAGGAGGCCGTGAACGTGGCCACGCACTTCGACAAGGCGCTGAACGTCACGGGCGCGATCCTGACGAAGCTCGACGGCGATGCCCGCGGTGGCGCCGCCCTGAGCTTCAAGTCGGTGACCGGCAAGCCTATCAAGTTCGTGGGCGTCGGCGAAAAGCTGGACGACTTCGAGCCGTTCCACCCGGAGCGGATGGCGTCCCGGATCCTGGGGATGGGCGATGTCGTGAGCCTAGTGGAGCGGGCGGCCGAGGCCGTGGATCTGGATGAGGCGGGCCGGATGGAGGAGAAGCTCCGCCGGGGTCAGTTCAGCCTGGAAGACATGCTCGATCAGATGCGGGCGATGAAGAAGCTCGGGCCGCTCGAGGATCTCGTGCGCATGTTGCCCGGGGCCGGCGAGATGATGCAGGGCGACAACATGAGCAAGGGCGAGCGCGAGATGCGCCGCATGGAGGGGATCATCTGCTCCATGACCCAGTTGGAACGACGCAACCCCAACGTCCTGAACGCTAAACGACGCCAACGCATTGCCAAAGGCAGCGGAACGAACGTCTCCGAGGTCAACAGTCTGCTCAACCGCTTCGCCCAGATGCAGCAGATGATGAAGAAGATGGGGAAGTTCCAGAAGATGATGTCGAAGATGGGCGGGGGGATGCCCGGGATGCCCGGGATGCCGGGCATGGGCGGGATGCCGAAGTTCGGACGGTGAATCAGGGGTCCGGGGTCCGGGGTCGGAGGTCGGAGGTCGGAGGTCCGAGGGCGGAGGTCAGAGGGCGGAGGTCAGAGGTCGGAGGTCGGAGGTCGGAGGTCGGGGGTCAGAGGTCGGAGGTCGGCTCCTGTGAAACTTGAGTGCGGCCCGGCAGGCGAGCTTCACTATGAAGCGCGGCGCCGAGTCAACGGCGGACTCCTGCCAGGGACGGGAGGTAGAGGCGCTCGGCGGCAATGGCTTCGGCGACGGCAGGGGGGACGAGGTGGCGGATGGGGCGTCCCTCACGAACCCGCGTGCGGATTTCCGAGGAGGACAGGGCCAGCGGGAAGCCCCGGAGTTCGTGCAGTCGGAAGACCGGCGCCAGGGGTGCGGTCGCACAGCCCGGCCGCGGAATGATGACGAACTCCACCAACCGCGCCAACTGCTCGGCGTCACGCCAGCGGGGCAACGCGGCCACGTGGTCGGCGCCGATCAACCAGAAGAGCGCGGCGCCCGGGAAGCGCGAGCCGTAGTCCCGCGCCGTGTCGATACTGTAGGAAACCCCACCACGCTCGAGTTCCTGGAGGTCGACCGCCATCCGGGGGGCGGAGTCGAGGGCCAGGCGGAGCAACCGGGTGCGCAGGGGGCCCGACGTGGGCTGGATGGCCGGCTTGAACGGAGACTGGGTGGCGGGGATGAAGAAGAGTCGGTCCAGGCGGAGTTCCTCGAGCGCGGCCCCCGCGACCAGCAGGTGACCCAGGTGAACCGGGTCGAACGAACCGCCATAGAGCCCCAGTCGTTGCATGGCCAATAGAGGGACGAAAGGACTGCCGGTCTCAGTCGGGGCGGCGCCGGACGGTAACCCGGGGTCGTCGCATGGTGGGCGGCTTTCGGGGCACCGCGTCGGCGGTCTTTGTCTTTGAGGCCGGGGTTGCCAGGTGGGGCCTCGAGGCAGCCGAGGCCGAGCGGGCGGCGAGTTCGCTCAATTCGACCTGGCACCGGCGTGCCGGTCCCCCGGGCGGCGGGGTGGCGTGGACGTAGGTTCCGTCGGGCTGCAGCAGGCGGGCGCGGGTGTTGTCGCCGAGGTTTGCCTCGAGGATTTCCCGGACGATGCGGTCCCGCAGGACCCCGTCTTCGATAGGGAAAGCCACTTCGATGCGGCAGAAGAAATTGCGCGGCATCCAATCGGCACTGCCGAGGTAGACGCGCGGACTGGCCGCATTCTCGAAATAGAAGACCCGGCTATGCTCGAGGAAGCGGTCGACCAGGCTGCGGACCCGGATGTTTTCGCTGAGGCCGGGCACGCCGGCGCGCAGGCAGCAGATGCCGCGGACGATGAGGTCGATCTGCACGCCGGCTTGGGAGGCAGCATAGAGCGCCTGGATGACGGCTGGGTCTACGAGGGAGTTCATCTTGGCGATGATCCGTGCCGGCAGCCCGTGCTGTGCGTTGGCCTGTTCCTCGCGGATGTGGGCGATCATGCGGGCGTGCAGTTCGAAGGGCGCGATGAGGAAGCGCCGCATGGGTTGGAACTGGCAGATGCCGGTCAGCAGGTTGAACAGGGCGGTGGCGTCCTCGCCAAAATCGGGACGGCAGGTGAGCAGGCCGACGTCGGTGTAGATCCGGGCGGTGGTGGCGTTGTAGTTGCCGGTGCTGAGGTGGACGTAGCGCCGGATGCCTTCGGGTTCGGCCCGGACGATCAAGGCGATCTTGGCGTGGATTTTGTATCCGAGCAGGCCGTAGACGACGTGGACGCCGGCCTCCTCCAGTTTGCGGGCCCACTGGATGTTGTTGTGTTCGTCGAAGCGCGCCTTGAGCTCGACGATGGCGGTCACCTGCTTGCCGTTGCGTGCGGCCTCCCGCAGCGCCTCGATGATCCGGGCGTCGCCGCCGGTGCGGTACATCGTCTGCTTGAGGGCGAGCACCTGCGGGTCCGTCGCCGCCTGCTGGAGGAACTCGACCACGGTGTTGAAGGACTCGTAGGGGTGATGGAGCAGGTGGTCGCGTTCGCGGATCGCCGCGAACAGGTCGTGCCGCCCGGCGAGGGCGGCTGCCGTGGGTGAGGACTGCACCGGGTCGCGCAGTTCCGGGCGCTGGAGGCCCTCGCCGATGCCCATGATCCGGCCCGGGTGCAGCGGGCCGTTGATCATATAAACGTCTGCCTCGGACAGCTCCAGATGCTCCATCAGGATCTGGCAGACGTCCTCCGGGCAGTCATGGCTCACCTCGAGGCGCACCGCCTTCCCTTTGAGCCGGTTGTGCAACTCCTGCTCGATCGCGAGGAGGAGGCTGTCGGCGTCCTCGGCGTCCACGTAGAACTCCCCGTTGCGGGTGACGCGGATGTGCCAGTATCCGAGGATCTGCATTCCGGCGAAGAGGCGGCCTAGGAAGTGGCCGATGATCCGACCCAGGAACAGGTAGTCGTGGCGGCCATCGGAGCGCGGCAGACGGATGAGGCGGGGGAGGTTGGGCGGGACTTGGACGACGCCCATCTTCTCCTCGGGGGTCCCCCCGGTGGTGTCGACGAGCTTCACCACCACGTTGAGCATCTTGTTCAGCAGCAGTGGGAAGGGGTGGGACTGATCGATGGCGAGCGGGGTGAGTACGGGGTGGACGCGCTCCCGGTAGAAGTGCTCGAGCCAGGTGAGATCACTGGCATCGAGTTCCTCCACCCGCACGAACCGCACCCCTTCGCGGTTCAGGGCGGGAATCAGTTCTTCACGCCAGCAGCGGTAGAGTTCGCTGACGAACTCGCGCACCTTGCCCTGCACCGCTCGGAGGGTCTGCGCGGGTGTGAGGCCGTCGGGTGTGAGTTCGGTGATTTCGCCGGCGACCTGCTGGCGCAAGCCGGCCACGCGGACCTCGAAGAACTCGTCGAGGTTGGAGCTGGCGATGCAGAAGAACTTCACCCGTTCCAGGAGCGGGTTCCCCTGGTTGGCGGCTTCCTCGAAGACCCGTTGATTGAACGCGAGCCAGCTCAGCTCACGGTTCAGTAAGGCGTTGCGGTTTGGCGGGTCGGATAGGCGGCTCATCCAGTGCGGGAACGGTAACGGGGGGGGAGCCTGGGGGTCAGCCAAAATGGGAACGGGTCGTCGAGGTCCGGGGTCGGAGGTCGGGGGGCGGAGGTCGGAGGGCGGAGGTCAGAGGTCAGAGGTCAGAGGTCAGAGGTCAGAGGTCGGAGGTCAGGGGTCGGAGGGCGGAGGTCAGAGGTCG
>JBBQML010000308.1:0-6136 GCA_038328885.1 Verrucomicrobiota bacterium
GGCCGAATCGTAGACATAGCCCACCGCGAAGGAGGGATCCAAGGGACGGGCCTGCCAGTAAAACCCCGGATTGGGCACGGAAACCCCATTCTCATCGGTGTCGGGCGGCGGGAGCGTCTCCCCGGCGGCATCTCCCAGGTAGGTACGGACAAACTTCCGGAAGTAGATGCCGTCAACGACGTGCCACTTCGATGCATCCGTGTGGTCCGGCGGCGTGCCCGCCTCGGGTTGGCGCTTGAGCCAGGTAAGATCAATGGCGCCCGTCCGGGCCGCGGTGACATTTCCCTGGTCGGAGGACTTCCGGAACGACTTCAGGTCTTCCTGCACATGCGTGACCGTGGCCTCGCCGACCCACAGTCCGCGGGTATCCGGAACCCGGGCCGTGAGTGGAAGATCGTATTGCACGTGGCCCGTACTGTCGCTGAACCGGACGATGGCGCCGTTCAGGGCGCCGGGAGCACCCTGCAGGCTGCTCCAGTTCATGCCGAGATGCAGGGTGATCTCGGAACCAGCCTGACCGCGCGGCTTCAGCACCCAGGTCCTTGGCGTGGCAGCCCCCAGGTTCAGGTACGCGTGGGTCAGGCTCTCGAGGTTGAGATTGCCCCGCACGAGGAGGGTGGGCGTACCCGGGGCGAGCACCTCGGCGCCGAGCGGAGGCGCCTCGGAAGCCACCACGGCCCCTTGCACGGTCAACTCCCCCGCCGAGACGTTGCGCAACGTGAGTTGGTAGCGGGAGAGTTGATCCCCGAAATGGAGCCCGCGGTTGTCCTGCAACTGAAGTTCGAACGGGCCGTAATAGCGCGTCGCGTCATCCGCCCGGACCCAGAACGCCTCCCCCCGTCGCGCGACGGTGGTGTGGTGAGTGACCACTCGCAGTGGGTTCGCCGGGCCGAGTTCGCCGCCGAGGTACTGGAAGATGGGGGTGTTCAGCAGGAGGCGGGGCATGGGAGCCAGGAAGCTGGCGAGGGAGGGGGCGCCCGAGGGCACCGTCGAGAACCCGATGAGGTTCATCCCATCGCTCTTCCAGTTGTAGAGCGTGGGTACCGGGCTGCCCTTGACCCTCCAATCCAGTTGGGTGGCGCCATCCCGCAACCGGACGAGGTACGCCGCGTTGCCGGACAACCGTTCCAGGGTGCTGGCCGGGTCGCCCCGGCGCCAGACGAGCCAGTTCCCGGGGGACTCGAGGGGTTGGTCAGGGGAATCCAGGAACTGCAGGCTCGAGAACTCGACGTTCCACCGCCAGATCTCCTCCAGATCGAGGTTGCTCCGGGTCAGTTCATCCAGCACGACCTGGCCCGCATCGACGTGGGAGTAAATCGCCGACCAACCGGCCCGCAGGGGAAAGGTCTGCGTCTGCCATACCTTCGGCGCAGCAGCGGGCTCTGCCGCGGCGGCGAACAAGGGCGCCCCGGCCAACAGCATCACCAGCAGCGCCGCGATCCGCTGCCGCCCTGCCGTCCGCCGCCCGTCACCCCCCAAACTGGTGCCCGAGCACCCACGGAGCGAAGAGGTCCAAGCCATGCCGCGGCCAGGCTGGGGAGAGGAAGCGATGGGGATCATGGCTTTCGATACAGGTACTGCGCCCGCTCGGCCGGCAGACGCCAAAGGTCACTGAAGGCTCCAAAAACGACGGGGTCCGCTCCGCCGTAGATCATCACTTCGTTCCCGGGCGGCAAGGCCACCACGGTGTGCCCCAGGCGCGCGACCGGCCCAGGGCTCGGGGCGGCGTGCCACCGGAGTTGAGCGACGTCGAGGTAGGCGGCCGAGCCACTCGCACCTCCGGTAGTGGCTCCCCCGAGGAGGTAAAGACCCACCGTGGTCGTCGCACCCCGCACCTGCGCGGCAGGTACCAGGAAGCCCGTTGGGTCAGGCACCGACCGCCATCCGCCCGGCGAATCCCAGATAGCGCCATCCCCGACGGGGGTTCCCGCGCTCAAACGCCCACCGAAAATTACCATGCCGGACGGCGTCCAGAAGCCACTGTGCGAGTGTCGGGCGGCCAACGGAGCGGCCGGGAGTGGCTCCCAGGTTCCCGCGGCGGGATTGGCGCCCGGCGCGAACGCGAAACCATCCGCCCGGGGAACGCTCTCGAGGGTCTGCCCTCCCCAGACGATCATCTGCGACCCGGTCCAGACGGCGCTGTGCAAGTACCGGCTCACTCCGGGAAAGGCCGGGAGCAACTGCCAGGTTCGACCGACCGGGTCGTAGGCAGCGCCATCCTTGACCGGGCCGTCCAGAGTCAACCCACCCCAGATCAGCAACCGGCTGCCCGTCCAAACCGCCGTGTGCCACCGGCGGCCCATGAAACCAGTCGGCACCGGCGGCAGGCTTTCCCAGCGATTGCCCTGGGGATCGAAGCTGCCACCGTCCGACAGCAGTCCCGTGGTGCCGACCCCGCCCCAGATCAACCACCGATCCCCGGTCCAAACCGAAACCGCATCCACCCGCGCGCTGGGGGCCCCGGACGTCGGCAGCGTACTCCAGGCGTCATTGGACGGCCGATACCTCGCCCCGCCGGCCAGCGGGTCTCCGTTCACCACCGCCGCCCCGCCAAAGACCACCAACTCGGTGCCGGTCCAGGCGGCGACGTGATTCAAACGCCCGGTGGGAGGCGCGGTTCGCCCCACCCGCTGATACGGTGCGGCCGGGAAGGTTCGCACCGGCCCAAAACCCAGGGACAGCAACTGGGGGTCATCGGCCCGATCCACCACCGTGGCGACCCGGTTGAGGACCGTGGCCAGATCATCATTCAGTGCGGCAGCGGTGATCCCCTTCGCGAGCACCGCGTCCGCCACCGCGGCACGCAGGGCAAACGGAGACGCGGCCAGGGGAAGATCCGGGGTCAGCAATTCGAAGTCAGTGGTCGTCTTCCCGAGCCAGACCCGCAACAGGACCGCACCCCCGGTAAACGCCGCCGGCTCCAGGGAACTCATCAACCGGGGAACAGAGCGACCCAGCCCATCCAACGCGGTGGACAGTGTGCCATCTACTTCGAGCAGGACCCCATCGGCCCCCCCCAGGTACACCGACGCCACGCCATCCGGCACCCCCACCCGGACTATCCGAGCCGGCGAAGGAACCTCCACCACCCGGCCCGGATCCAAGTTCGCCAGATACGCCGGATCGTGACTCCAAATCGGCACGCGTGGGGCCGCGTTTGAGTTCTGCCGGTAGAGGACGAACTTGAAGTAGGCATCACCCCGGTAGGGCGTCGTCGTCCCCGGATCCACGCCCACGTTTCGCAAGGTGGTCTGGTACGGGATCGAGTACGTGGCCCGAAGGGACTGACCCGTGGCACCTGGAACGAACCCACCCAGAGCGAGCCCGCCCAGGGTTGCTGCGACCGCCAACCACCGCCAAGGAGTCGGGGGGCGGAGATTCACGCGGCGGCTGGGTGTAACGACATGGGGCTGCAGGGACACCACCCGGTGGAGCTACTTTCAGAAATAACTCCCCGAAATAGCGGGCCTCTTCTCCCTCAACGAACAACCGCCTGTCAAATCGCAATTCACCCACCGCCACAAATCGACAAATCAGCCAGCAACCTGGTCAAGAAGCCCCCTTGTCCCCTAGCCGCCGTGCCGAGACGGCGCTCGTCCCCGGGTTTCAACCTCGTTCGCCGGTCCGCTGCCCTTGCCGCTGCCGGCGCTGGATCTTCCACGTTCGACCGGCCAGATGGCGCCGCGTCACCGCGGCGGCTACCCTAGACCCACCCGTAGACGCCGTCGTGAGACGGCGCTGGTCCCCGGGTTTCAACCTCGTTCGCCGACCCCGGTTCGCCGGTCCGCTGCCCTTGCCGCTGCCGCTGCCGGCGCTGGATCTTCCACGTTCGACCGGCCAGATGGCGCCGCGTCACCGCGGCGGCTACGCTGGGTAGAGCTCAATCGACCGTCCAGAGCGTGAGTGAATCCTTGTCCTTGATGAAGGTCCGGTTCCCGGCAGCCACCGGGTAGGAGTGCGTCTCGCCCGCGCCGACTTTGTAGGTCGCCAAGGTCTTAAGCTCGCTGGCTCCCGGGTCGAACACGACCAACTGACCCGCCGGAGTCAGTGCCAGCAGAACCGGCCCGGCATCCACCACGCTCCCAGATCACCCCCCGGCCCGCCATGATCACAACCGATCCGTCCACCACCGGGCTCGCGGCTCGGTAGTCACGGGGCCCGCCGCCCCCACCGCCCGGGGCGGGCGGGGCCGCGGCCGTCGATTCCCAGGCCAGCACACCGTCGCGGGCGTTCACCGCCACGAGTTTCGACTCCGTCTGGGCCAGGATCAGTTGCGTGCCGGCCACGGTCACCAGGGCTGGGGACGCATAGGACGGACTGGGCCCGCTCCACTTCCACTTCTGCTCGCCGGTCGCCAGGTCGTACGCCACCAGGGCACCATTGTCCCTGCCGCCGAGTTGGGCGATGACCAGGCCGTCGATGATCAGCGGCGAACTGGACGGATGGAAGTTCGGGTAAGCCTGGAAGTCATCCTTGCGGGCAGGTCACTCCACAACCGGGAACGGGTAGCTGTCCGAGACGTCAAGCGGCTCGGGGGCAAACTCCAGGGCCTGCCCTGGCTCGAGGGTGCGGAGGGCGTGCGCCACCCCGGCCGGGATGAACAGGAGATCGCCCGCCAGGAGCGGAATGGCTTCACGCTCGCCCGTGTCACGCGCCACCACGGTCACCTCCACCACCCCTTCGATCACGTACACGGACTCCTGCTTGAACTCGTGGTAGTGGTTGCCGCGCACCGCTCCCGCCCGCAGTTCCAGCCAGGCGAGGTAGCGGAGGGGTTCGTCGCTGTTGTGCACCTGCGTCAGGTCGCCCTTCGGCAGTCGCAACCGCTTCAGCTCAGGCGCTCCCGGGGGAGGCGGCCCGTCGTAAACCGGCAGCCGACTCCGCACGACCCGTCCGGCCAGATAGGTGGTCTCTTCCATGGTCCAAAATGGTGGCGGTTGGGGCCGGCATCCCGTGAACCGGCGCCCGGTCCCTCCGCCCTCGCGTCTGGTAGCTCAGGAAGCCACTCTCCGCCAGCCCCGGAACCCTGCTGATATCCCCGGCAGGGTCACCGCGAAGAGCACGGCTTTGTTGTTCATCCCAGGGGCGTTCCCGGGTAAATACACCACGTCCCCCATGAAACGCCGAACGCCTCAATCCCGCCGGGCCACCGTGGTCGTCGTCGGCTCCATCAACATGGACCTGGTGGTCCAGGTCCCCCACCTCCCCCAGCCGGCGGAAACCCTCATCGGATCGGACTTCCGGTGCCTCCCCGGCGGCAAGGGGGCCAACCAGGCCGTGGCCATCGCCCGGCTCGGCGGACGATCCCGGATGATCGGCCGCGTGGGCGACGACGCCTTCGGCCGGGAGTTGCTCCGCGGGCTGCGCGCCGAGGGGGTGGATACGCGGGCAGTCACCCGGGTCGAGGGCATCGCCAGCGGCGTCGCCGCCATCGCCGTCGAGACCGGCGGCCAGAACTGCATCGCCGTCGTCCCCGGAGCCAACGGCCGACTTCGTCCAGCCGACCTGAAGGCCCTGGAGACCCTGATTGCTCAGGCAGATGGGCTGCTGCTCCAACTCGAGGTCCCCCTCGCCACGGTGGCCGCCGCGGCACGGATTGCCCGGCGTCATCATGTGCTCACCGTCCTCGACACGGCACCCGTGCCCCCCGGTGGACTCCCCAGGAGTCTGCGGAATCTCGACATCGTCAGTCCCAACCAGATCGAGGCCGCCGATCTAGCCGAACTCCCGTGCGAGACTCCAGAGGAGGCGCTCGCCGCAGCCGAGGTCCTGATCCAGCGCCTCAACCCAGGGGTGGTGGTGATCAAGATGGGGAAACTTGGCGCCGTGGCCCACGCCGGCGGTCATCACTCGGCCTACAACCCAGGTTTCGCGGTCAAGGCCGTGGACACCACCGCCGCGGGCGACGCCTTCATCGCGGCACTCACCCTCCGGTTGGCCGAGGGCGAGAACCTCGGGGAGTCGCTCCGCTTCGCAAACGCGGCCGGCGCCCTCGCGTGCACCCGTCTCGGAGCCCAGAACTCCATGCCCACCCGCACTGAGGTGGACCGTTTTCTCCGCCGCAACCCCGCCCACCCCGCACCATGATAACCACCCCCCCGTCCCACTCCCCCGCCGCCCACCCGATGCCGCCGAC
>JBBQML010000309.1:0-6123 GCA_038328885.1 Verrucomicrobiota bacterium
GCAAGGCTCGGGCCTCTATGACCTGAGCAGTGACGGTGCCTCGATGTTCCTCAATGCCGTCAAGTACATGGGCAGGCCGGCAGCGTCCCAGCCTGAGTTCACCGCAATCACACTGGGCGCGGACGGCCGGATCACCGTGACCTGGACCGGCGGCGGCACCCTCCAGGCGGGGCCGTCCCCGACCGGGCCTTGGGAAGATGTTACGGGGGCCTCCTCGCCCTACGTCGTGAGTCCGACGCAGAGCATGCTCTTCGCACGGATCCGGCAGTAGGATCCCCGCCAGGACCCGGCCGGGCGGACCGGCGGGTCTGATTCCGTTTACCGAAGAGACCGGCCGCGAGGCCGGTCTCTTCCGTTTCTGACCATCGTCCCGACCGAGCGCTGACCCCGGCCTACAGTTCGGACAAGCGCGGGGGGTTGCACCCCGCCCTGGAACAGGTCACCGCCGCCGCCCGACTGGCAAATTCGAGGAGAATCTTCAGGTCCGCCTCCGATAAATCGCCCAGACGACCAGGCGCCAGACGTCGCTGGGCCCGCAACCCCGCCAGCAGGGCGGCCTGGAAGGTGTCGCCGGCGCCCACGGTGTCTACCAGGGTCACGCGGCAAGCTGGCACCGAAACCGACAGCGTCCGCGTCCGGCCGACAACCCCATCCGCGCCCCGCGTCAGCACCACCAATTCCGGTCCGGCGTCCAGCAGTTCACCGAGGACCGCTTCCGCGCTCCCGCCCGGGTACAGCCAGGCGAGATCTTCCTCGCTCAGCTTGACCAGACTGGCCCGGGCGAGGAGACGCTCCCAACGCGGCCAGAAGCTGGCTCGATCGCGCAGCAGGAAGGGCCGGATATTCGGGTCCAGGGAAATCAGCCGGCGCCCTGCCTCGCGCTCGACCAAACCGGCCACGGTGCTGCCGAACGGGTCGATGGCGAGGGAAAAGGATCCCACGTGCAAGGCCGCCACGTCCTCCGGCAGGGGCTGGGGCACGTCCTCCGGCCTCAGGCCGCAGCCCGCCGTCCCCTCGGTGTAGAACGAATAGCGGGCCGCACCGGTCACGGGATCGACGGCCGCAAACCCGAGCGTGGAGAGCGCGGAAGTCCGCGGTGCCCAGGAGAGGTCCACCCCGCTCTCCTGCTGGGTGCGGAACAACAGCTCGCCGAAAGGGTCGTGCGAAAACGGACAGACGAATCGCACCGGTACGCCCAATCGGCCGAGCGCGAACGCGACGTTGAACGGCGACCCTCCGGGCACGGCGCGGAACTCGAGCCGGCCCTCCGGCGACGCACCCCTGCCCTCGCCTCTGCCCCCGCCCGCCGGGAGCAGATCGATCAGCGCTTCGCCTGCGACGAGAATCGACGGGCCTTCCATCAGCGTTTCCCCCGGTTCAGGGAATCCCAGTACTCCGAGTTGGCTCGAAACCGCCGTCAGCGAAGTTCCGCCAGCTTCGCCTTGATGGACGCAAAGTCCGGCAGATCCTTCGGCGTCGCCGTCTGTTCCGCATAGCGGACGATGCCATCCCGGTCGATCACGAAGGCCGCCCGCGCCGAGGTGTCACCGATGCCGGCCAGGGCCTTGAACTCGACGCCGTAGGCTCGCGTGACTTCCTTGTTGAGGTCGCTGACCAGCTTGATGTCGATCTTCTCCTTCTCCGCCCAGGCCGCCTGGGCGAACGGGCTGTCCACACTGATGCCGATCACGTCGGCGTTCATCCCCTGGTAAACCGTAATCCCCTGGCTGACGTCGCACAGCTCCGAAGTGCAAACGCTCGTGAAGGCGAGCGGGAAGAACAACAGCAGCGTGTTCTTCTGGCCGAAATTGGCGCTCAACTTCACGTCGACCAGACCGGTGGCCGTCTTGGACTTGAGGGTGAAATCAGGGGCTCCGGATCCAACTGCGATAGGCATGGTGTCGTTCCTGGTTGTGATGATCCCGGGGTTGCCGGGCGATGGTTGCGCCGTGGCGGCGTTACGCAGCCATTAAATGCGGTGTTCGCGCCAGCCTGTCAAATGGCCTGTCGGTCGGCATGTCGGTCGGCATGTCGGTCCCCGCCGCTCTCAGCCTCCTGCCGCACCCGCGCGCCATAACAGGTTGGCCGCGAACAAAAGGATCATGGCCACCCCGCAGGCTAGCTTGCCAACCGCGCCTACCAGCAGACCCAGGGTCGCCCCAGCCCCGGCCTTGATCGACTCACGCCACTCACGTCCCCCCACATACTCGAAGAGGAACGCGCCGGCGAAGGGCCCGACCAGAATCCCTATCGGCCCGAAGAACAGGCCGACCAACCCGCCAAGCACAGCCCCCACCATCCCTCGCCGCGTGGCTCCCAGTTTCTTCGCACCGTAGAAACCCGCCACAAAATCGGCCCCCAGCGCCAATAACGCCAGAGCGCCCAGGGTGACCAGCACCCATAACTGCGCGCCGGCAGGGCCCGCGACGAGGCGATGACCCACGGCTACCGCGAAAATGAGCGGCATGCCGGGCAACACCGGCACCACGGACCCCATCAAGCCGACGAGCATCAGCGCGAGGGCCAAACCGAACCAAAGCATCTCCAACGTTGTCACGCCTACAGACTAGCCTCCTCCCCGGCCAGCGCGAGTCCCCTCCCGGAGGAAAACCCTGGCCTCGCCCGCGGCCACCGACTCAGCGAACTCCCCTTCCCGCGGCATCCAGGTCCTTCGCCGAAGCCGCCCGCCGATCCATCTGTCGCATCCGCGCCGACAACAACTTCGCCACGTTCCGCAGAAAGGGGTTCGCCGCGGAAGGCTGCCCCGCGCAGATCCAACCCAGGGCCTCGGCCGTCAGCTTGAGCAGGATGACGTCGTTCTCCGCCCGGACGTCCGCCGATCGCGGGCCGGGATCGAAGAGGGACATCTCCCCGAACGTGTCGCCAAGGGTCAGGTTGGCCAGGAACGACTCCGTGACCTGACCATGGGTGCTCACGCCCACCCGCCCCTGGAGCACGAAATACATGGCATCGCCGTGCCCCCCCTGTTGCACGATGTACGAGAACGGCGAGTAGGATTCCTCCACCATCGCCCGGGCGAACGGTTCGAGGGCCTCCGGGGTGAAGTCGGCGAAGAGCTTCAGCCGGGTGAGGACTTTCACCGGCGCGCCCAGTTTCGACGTGGCTGGACCCGCCTTGCCCCGGCCCGCGGTCGCAGCCGGATAAGAGGCAGCCGTCGGATCTGTGGCGGCCACGGTCGCGTCCGGACGGGAGTCCGCCCCAGGCTCCGGGGAACCGGCCGCCGCCACTCCTCCGCTGAACTCTTCGGCAAGTTCGGGGACCGCTTCCGCGCGTCGCCAATTATCTGGATCCTGGTTCCCATCCTCGCAGTGCACCCAGGTCCGCCGCTGAACCCGACCATCCCGGGCCCACCCCCGGAGGGTCTCGGCCGAAACCGGCCCGTACAGCTGGCGATCCAGCCCAAAAACTCTGAAAGCAGCTTCCGACATACGACGGCATTCTGGCGCGAAACCCCAAGCTGGCGAGGCCAATTCCAAAGTCTCCACCGGCGGGGGCGCATCTCACGGTCTTCGGAGGAATCGGTCCGGACGGAGGCTTGATGCATCGACGGGTGGGGGAGTGGAGGGAGGGGTGAGGCTCAGTTCCGAGAAGTGGAGGCGAGCCTGGCGTGGGGGAAGAGCAGCTCCCAGCGCTCGTTGCGCCAGCAGGTTTCGAGATCGAGTAAGGCCTCGTCGCCGGTGGTGCTCCAGAACTGGCCAGAGCGCTTCATGCGGGACTGGTACTGACGGCAGGTCGATTCGATGGCGCTCAGACCCGATCGGTTCACCCCGCTGCTCGCCGTCGAGGTACTTCATTCGGGCTTGGTTGTTCTTGTAGTACTCCACTGCGGTGGAAGCCCTCTGGCGTTGGAGTTCGGTCAGGCGAGGGGTGAGTTCCTCGAGTTGCTCGATGACGCGAGCGACCTTGTCGTGGCGCAACTGCTGGAGCAGGGGTTTGACCCAGCGGCGGGCTTCGGCGGAGCCTTCTCCATGGAGCGCGGTGGCGACCGCCCACAGGTAGGAGTTGGCGTGATAGAGATCGAGACGCTGGATGGCCTCACCGAAGCGGTCCGCGACGGCATTCCAGATCCAGACCGCCCCGTCGGCCACGACCAGCACCCGAGTGGCCGTTCCCAGGCCGCGCTGCTGGGCTTCGTAATGCAGGCGTCTCATCAGGGCCTCGATGCCCAGGCGGGTGGCGACATAGCCGCGCTCGGTGATCACGGCGCGCTCTTTGCCTTTGACGCACCGATTCTCCAACTGGAAGCAGGTGGCGGTGTACACCCAGTGCCAGCGGTTAGGCTCCTCGCCGCGTCGGCGTTTGTCGGTGGTTTTTCCCCAGTCGATGCGCTCGCGGATGTTCCAAGCATCGATCTCGATGACCAGCGTGACGGACTTCCTGGGCCCCTCGGCTCCCGGAGGCGGAGCCGACGGCACCGACGGCACCAACGGCCGGGTGAGATCGCGTTCGAGGAGACGCTCGGCCCGCTGGCCTTGGCGTTGACCTTCCCGAGCCAGGGTGCTGCGGCTCAAGACCACTCCGGTCAGCCGCAGGGACACCGCCTCGGCTTGTTCAGCGGGCATTTTGGAGACCAGGAGTGCGCAGGCCTCCTGACGCAAGGGCGTGGCATTGGAGTGCTCGACCAAACCCAGGGCACGGTCGGCGGGGAACACCCATACTTCGCACTTGGGACACCAACCGTAGGTGCGCTTCAGATCCAGTGAACCGCACATTCCGTGCAGTGGGCGGCCCTGGCGGTACTTCTTGTCCTGCAGCGGGCTGAGGCAGTCCGGGCATTGCTCGGCGACCGCGTCGGCGAAGGCCTGCATGTGGCGCTGGAGGAGGAGGCGCTGCAATTGCAGGCTTCCCTGGCGGATCACTTCCTCTCGGAGTGGCCCAGGTTGGCCTCGGGGTTCTCGCGCAGGCGCTCCAAGCGTTGGAGCAAGTCGGCCTGCCATTGCGCAATCTCCTCGAAGGAGAGCCCGACCGGTGGGCGCGCCGCGCACCCGGGTTGAGGCGGGGGAGGCGCTTCGTGCGCCGGGGGCGGGGATGACTTGGCAAAGCAGAGGCGACCGAGGGTCTTGATCAGGTTCATGGGAGGTGGAGCGCTCGACGAGCTTGGGAATGAAGTTCGAGGACGTAGACGATTTTGAGGGAAGTCGACGGGATCGCGGCCGAGGGACCCTGACGCCCCCGACCCCGGGTCAAACCCAGGCGCCGCCAGTTCGCCGCTCGATAGCAGGTGCCGGTGAAGCGCTCGCTGTCGACGAAGGTCTCCAGCAGATGAATCGGATGCTGATATTTCGCCTGCCAGTCGGCGCCGATCCGGCGAACCACCCGGCCCAGGAGGTGGCTGGCCAGATGCGGCACCCGCACCCAGTCGAAGATCAGGAAGCGGGTGTTGTTGGCGATCGCGCCCAAACGTTGGGCGCGCTGGGCGTGCTTCCAGCCGACCCACTCGTCACGGACCGCGCATTGCCAGGCGGCAGCCCCGAAGACCAGGCAAGCCAGGGGGCGCTCCTGGGCGTCGCTCACCCAGTACTGGAGGTTTTCGCCAACCCGGCTGCGATAGCCCAGGTAGTGATACTGCTCCAAGGCGGCCTCCAACTGCTGCACCCGGCCCGGGTCACCGCCGGCCCGACTGAGTTCTTCGATCCGCAGGGGACCCAACCCCTGAAGCGAGGAGTGGATCGGGGTGGTGTCGGTGAGGAATGGGCGCGTCGCCGAACGCCGACGCCCCGAGCGCGTCGGTGAGGCCATCCGACAGGGCGGCAGCTCGATCCAGCCACGTTGGTGCAACTTGAGCAGGAGCGTCCGGGCGGCCATGTCCTTGAGTTGGCCGTTGGGGCTGCGCCACTCCCAACGCAGAGCCAGTTGACGGCTCAGTCGGTAGCGGCTCGCCCACGGCTCTTCCGCCAGGAGGCCTCGAATCTCCTCGAGTTCGGCCGGGCCAAACGCCCGCCCCTGTAGGATGCTCGGCAGCTCCATTCGAGGCCGAGCATGGCAGGGCGGGAAATCAGAGTCCCGGACTAAATTGGGAAATCTTCCCGACCCTCCCGCGCGCTCCGCGCACCCCCTCTCATGGCCATCCGTCCCCCTCCCAGGCACCAGTCAGCTCGCCAA
>JBBQML010000310.1:0-6110 GCA_038328885.1 Verrucomicrobiota bacterium
TCAGGACCGGGGCCCTGGAGCCGGCGGCCCCTGCTATCAGTGGACCCGAAAAGTTCGAGGAAAGACCGTGTCCGTGGCGTTGTCGAAGGAGCAGTTTGGCGCGTTGCGGGAAGCCATCGAAGGCTGGCGCGAGGTGGCATCAACACTGGACCGGATACAAAAACTCACACGGCAGATGATCTTCGGAACGCTGCCTGATACACGTCACCGCAAACCATTGAGCAAGAGTGTTTTAGGACTTATCTAAGCGCCATTCAGAACTGACACCCGGTCTGGTTCGACCCGGATCTGGCACCTTGGGCTTCCCCGCGATGGGTCAGAGGGGGTATACGTGGGAACGCAGGATGTCCACGCAAGCTCGACTCGAACTGATCTGGCTCCCGCGAAGCGCGCCCGCCCGGGCGGAACCACGCCTCCGGGTCCAGCTATCCGATCCCCCTGCAACGGCGCAGGTGGAAGGAGCCGCGGTCGAATTCATCCTGTCAGTCTGCGGGGGGCCGAGGTGTGGGTGTGCAAGCATTCGACTCACAGCCCCGCCGACGGCGGAAGGCGTCGAACCAAAGTCGCGTGTCTTTCCGCCCGACATCTGGCTCGATCTCGAAACCAAGACCCTGGTCCGGGGATCCGATTCGACGGGATATCCGGCCTTCGAACGGCTTGACGGAATTGTCCGCACGCAGTTGACCGATGCCGGACGGCAGGAACTGCGCGAGTGGTTTTTCGCCGAGAAAATCGAGCTGATCCACACCGCGCCGCTCGATCAGATCGACATCGAGAACCTGCCCGACGCGAGCTCGGGCGAGATGATCGGATTCATCGATGTCTTTCCCTGCGGCTTGGCCTTCAACTTTACCTTCGAGGATGAGAGGTGGGCCGTCGATGACCAGTTTTGCGTCCAACCAAAGTGCTCCTGCTCCGAAACTATCCTGTCGTTCCTCAAGCTCGTTGACCGCTCCGGGGTGCCGGCTAGGAAGATCAGCGCTCCGCCTTTCCTTCGATACAACTATCACACCCACAAGCCGGAATTCCTTTCGGACTGGCCAGCCAACGGCCCATCTCGAACGGACCTGTTGGGCGCCCTGAAGGCCACGAATTCGAAACTCGGTGAGCACCTTCGCCTTCGTCACTTGATCCTGCAGACCCTATACACCCGGCAGTACATTGAGCGGTCCAAGTCCCGGCTTCGTTCCCTCTCGGCCACCCTTCGTCCGAAGATCGGACGCAACGACCCGTGCCCCTGCGGCAGCGGACGCAAGTTCAAGCACTGCTGCCTGAACAAGGCGGACCCGACCCGCGAAAGCCCGGGCGGCGCCTCGCTGTAGCCGCGCCGCCGGCAATCGTCTGGATCGTTGATGAACCGCGCGCTGGTGCCGCCGGTAACAGGCCTGCGGGGTGTTCCCGCCTCCCCGTGGTGCACGCGGCACAACCGTGTCGAACGCGGTCGCCGTCACTGTGCGCAGAACTCAATCTCCTGGACACTCCGTTTCCCGGCTCCTCCCTGCGTTTGCGTTATGCGGTCCGGGACGACGATTTGACGGCAAAAGCGGACATTCAGCCCCCCCCTATGTCAGGAGCTCTGGAATCGAACTGCCGATATTCCGGAGGGCCTCGGGTGCATCCATGAGTTGTGGGTGACCGGATACCAAAGCGCCGCCTCGCCGGGCTCCTCGGCGCACTCCAAGGCGCGCCACTCCTCCTGGAGTGCGGCGGGAAGGAACGCGCGCCGCCGCTTTGGTACGGTCCACCGCACCAACAACCTGTGGATGCACCGGGAGGGCCTCGCCCCTGTCCATCGTCCCTTGACCAAGCCCTCGATGCCCTGCAGGATGACGTGGATGTCGGTGTCGACTCTTTGAATTGAGTGACGACACTTCCGCGCTGAAGCGGTCGGATTAGCAACCAGCTCCGATCCAGGTGCCACATCACCCATTTCCACAGACCCGCTGGAGTTTGGTGCTTTCCGCCAAGGAAGGAGAAGCCGACGCCTCTTTCACGGCGTTGGAAGCGGTTGCCCATGCCTACTGGCAGCCGATCTATGCCTGGCTCCGTGGTCAGGGACGAACCCACGAGGAGTCCCGGGACGACGCGCAGGGATTCTTCGCCTACCTTTTGAACCGGGAGTTCCTGCGCAACATTCAGCCCGAGGGCGGTCGCTTTCGCAATTTCCTCCTGGTCTGCCTCCGTCGGTGGATGAAGGACGAGCGCCATCGGGCGATCAACGTGAAGCGGCAGGCGGAGGTTGAACTCCAACCTTGGGACGAACTGGATGCGATCACGCTCAACCCCGCCGCCTCACCCGAGGAATCGTTCGATCGCGCCTGGGCCCAATCCCTGGTCGCCCAATCCATGAAGGCGCTGGAGTTGCGGTGGAAGAATCGCGCCGATCTGTTCACCGCGCTGCGTCTGCAGGTCGAGAGCCCGGACAGCGTGGAGAAGTATGCCGACCTCGCGGTCCGGTTGGGCCTGAGCGAAGGCGCGGTCGGCAAAGCGGCGCACGACCTCCGACAGCAGTTTGCCGAACAGATCCGGCGGGAAATCCGGGACACCGTGGCCCGGGACGAAGACGTGAAGGAGGAACTGCGCTATTTGGTGCGGCTGATGCAGGGGTGAGAGATCTCTGGTAAGATCGCCCGCGATTCTCCCAGCTTGCTTTCCAGACAACTTGAACACTTCGCCACCCCGCCACTGTCCGAACTGCGGCGCGCCCGTCGCCGGGGAAGGCCCGTGCGCGGCGTGTGCGCTGGCGGGGGCTTTCGCTACGCTCGGTTTTAACGATCCCCCGCCGGCGCCGCCGCGCTTCTCGCCGCTCGATCTGCCGTCGAACTTCCGGCACTACCGCGTCGATCGGGAAATCGCCGCCGGAGGCATGGGCATGGTATATGAAGCCTGGGACACGCAACTTGGCCGGCGCGTGGCGTTGAAGATGTTGCGCCAGGTCTTCTTTGCCACCGAGGTCGAACGGCTGCGTTTTCAAAACGAGGCCGAACTGGCTTCCCGGCTGGATCACCCGAACATCGTTCCGATACACGAAGTGGGCGTTCATGAAGGGCAGCCGTATTTCACGATGAAGGTAATCGACGGCGTCAGCCTCGCCCAGCGCCTGGCCGCCGGAGCCATTAGCCCCCGCCAGGCCGCCGCGCTGATGCTGAAGATCGCCAGGGCGGTCCAGCACGCTCATCAGCGAGGCATCATTCATCGCGATCTCAAGCCAGGCAACGTTCTCCTCGACGAGCAGGGCGAGCCCTGGCTCACCGATTTCGGAGTTGCGAAATGGCTTGATGCCGACTCTGGCCTGACGCTCACGCGGAGCCTCATCGGAACGCCAGACTACATGTCGCCCGAGCAGGCCGCCGGTCGCAGCGGCGAGATCTCCACCGCCGCGGATGTTTGGGCGCTGGGCGTCATGCTGTACCAAATGTTCACGGGGCGCTTGCCGTTTCCCGGCGAGAGCCACCCGGAAATTCTTCGACACGTCGCGGAACGCGAACCGCCGACCCCGAGGACCGTCATCCCCCGCCTCGATCGCGACCTGGATACCTTATGCCTGCGTTGTCTTGAAAAAGATCCCGCCCGCCGCTTGGCCAGCGCCGGGGAGCTGGCCGACGAACTGAAACGCTGGCTGGACGGCCAGCCGATCCTGGCCCGGCGCATCACCGTCCGCGAACGAATCGGCAAATGGACGCGCCGCCACCCGTACCGCGCCGCCGCCTTGGGTCTGTTTGCACTGGTCGTTTTCGGCGGCGGCGCCGCCATCACCTGGCAATGGCGCCGTGCGACGGCCAACGAGGGGCGCGCGCTAGCCAGCGCCGCCGCAGAACGGCGCATCAGCTATTCCGCCACGCTGGCGCAGGCGCTCGCGGCTCGCGAGCATCACGATTTCGGTCAAGCCCGCCGCTTGCTGAACGGCATCGCTCCGGAGCTGAGGGCGTTCGACTGGAGATTGCTTCATAGTCTTTGCCGCGGCGACGATCGCGCTTCCTGGCAGTTCGGCAATGCCCCTGGAACCGAACCGCAGTGTCTTACGCTGCTGCCGGATCGAAATCGCCTCGCGATCCTCTCGGCGGACGGTCGCCTGCACCTTCGTGACCTGAACGGGAACGAAACTGAACCGCCGCGCGAATTGCCGCCGTTGCCGACTGGCGCCGGGGAAGTCCGCCACTACCGCGGCCTGACCTTTTCCCCCGATGGAAGACGGCTGGCCTATGCCTGCGGTGGCGTGCTTCAAGTGCTGGAGGCTGAATCGTTGACCGTCCTCTACGAGGAGGTCAGCCGCCTGCCTCAGTGCGGCTGGTTGGACAACGACCGCCTCCTTTATGGGTTCAACGGCAGTGTTTCTTCGCCGCCCTGGCCCAAGCCCGGCGCCTGAATTTTGAACTTTGAAGAGGTTCAAACTGGCGGCGGCAAAATCGGTCGAACCGCCTTTCCTGAGATGTGCGCGCCGCTCGCTGTCGCCCCGGATCGGGAGTCCTTCGTCCTGCATCGTGTCATTGCGGTTCCTGGTTCTTGGGAACGCACCCTGCATGTTTATCGCACCGACAGCGACTTGGCCATAATCCCTCCGCCTCTCTACACCCTGCCGGGATTGGAATACCCCGGTCTCCTGGTGTTTTCCGCCGCGGGCAGGCACCTGGCCTTTTCCGCCGGGGTTTCGCTGCGAAGGACCGTGCGGCTGCTGGAGATCCCCAGTGGCCGGCTTCTGCTGGAAAACACGTTTCGATTCCCCATCCATGCGCTGGCGATTGATCCGCAGGAATCCCGCTTAGGTGTCGTGGGCGGAGACAGTGTCGTGCGGCTCTACGACTTCACGCGGGGTGAACCGGCGGGGGCTTTGGGCAACACGTACGACGATGACGTCGACGCCCTCAGCCGCCAGCCGGTGGATGGGCGAGGCTCGCATGCTCCTCCTGGAAACCTCATCACGCGGACAGCCCAGGATGGACGCGCCCGGTTCTATTTTCGGCACGAGAAACAGGTTTCCGACCTCCTGTTCGATTCCGACGGTGCCTTGATGACGGCCAGTGAGGACGGCTCGTTGCGTCGCTGGCCCGCAAAACCCGCCCGCCCCGCCGTTCGGGTTGGCGATCTCGAAACAACCTATCCGTTGTACCATCCCGCCGCTTCCGCGGATGGCCTGCAGCTCGCATACCTGGGTGAGGGGTACACCCGCTTGTGCGATGTTCCGCGCTCCCGGACAGCCGACCGGAACGTCACGGAGCCGCTGGCCGCCGTGCATGCCCCGCTCGCCATCCTCAGCGATGGGCGCGTGGTGACGCAGGATCGCGCCACGGGAGACGTGGTCCTCTGGGCTCGCCTGGAAATTGCTTGGGGCGAGCAGCAACGCCTGATCGGAACCAGCGCCGCACCGAACACCGGCACGGGAAGGACCCGGGGCGGGGTGCTGTCGCAGGATGAAAACCGCCTGGTCGGCGCGTACGAGGGCAGGCTCTTCACGGCTGACCTGGCGCGCGGCGCGGTGCACTGGAGCGGCGATCTGGGAATAAAAACCAGCACCTATCTCGGGCTCGGGGTCAGCCGGTATCCGGGCCACGCCCTTTCGCCCGACGGAGAATGGATCGCCAGCTCGGACTTCGGAGCGCGAATCACGATCCATCGTTTCGCCGAACCGAAAACGGTCGTCACGACGTTGGCGGGTGAGGTCCGGGATTTCGACACGTCGGTCGCCTTTTCCCGCGACGGTCGGTGGCTTTTCACCGGCAACGAGGATGGGCGCATTCGCGTCTGGGACGTCGCCACCTGGCAGCAACGACCCGAGTTGGGCTGGCCGGCGCACCGCAGTCCCGTGACCGCCATCGCCGTGTCCCACGATGGCTCGCTCATCGCCACCAGCGGTGACGAAACGCTGAAGTTGTTCTCCATCCGACCCGAACCCTTAGAACCCTATCGGCGCGAGAGGCTTACCTTCTACGTGGGCCAGTCGGCCAACTGGATCCAGTTCGCCCGGGACGCGGAAGGGCTTGATCGCGCGCTGCTCCACAGCGTCCCTGGCGGCACGCTCCAGGCGTGGGACGCGGATGCCGCGGGGCCATCAAACGCTCCAGCTGCGGAGTAGTGTTTTCGGCCCGGATCCTGTCTTCTTCCCTCCCTTCCCC
>JBBQML010000311.1:0-6109 GCA_038328885.1 Verrucomicrobiota bacterium
GACCACCAACTCGTAACAGAACCTCTGGTCGGCGTCGGGTTCAACCGGTTCGTAGGCGCAGCGCGTGCCGTTGAGGCGCGTCCGGGCCTCGACGTACTCCGCCGTCCGGGCGTCGAAGGGGAAGATGGCGTTCTTGCCTCCGGCCTCGAGCGCCATGTTGGCGATGGTCATCCGGTCGTCGATGGACAAGCTGGCGATGCCGGGCCCGTCGAACTGCATGGCACGGTAGGTCGCGCCGTCGAAGCCGACCTCCCCGATGACGTGGAGGATGATATCCTTCGCCATCACCCCGGGCTGCAGTCGGCCTTCGAGGCGGAAGCGCATCGTCTCGGGAACTTTGATCAGCAGGCGGCCCGTCCCGAGGATGAAACCGGCGTCGGTGTTGCCGATGCCGGTGGCGAACTGGTTGAACGCCCCGGCCATGCAGGTGTGGGAATCCGTCCCAAACAGCACCTCGCCTGGCCGGGTATGGCCTTTCTGGGGGAGAGCGGTGTGACAGACGCCCGCGTACTGACTCCCATACTGACGCTTCAGGAGTCCCTTCCCCGCGTCGAACTTCCAGGCCCCGTTGGGGTCATCGATCACGTCGTAGAAATACGGCAACCCCTGCTCCCGGGCGAAGTCGCGCAGCAGGTCCACGTTGCGGTTCGACTTTGAATCGGCCGTGAAAATGTAGTGATCCGGGATGATCACCACCCGCTCACGGTCCCAGACCTTGGCATTCTGGCCGAACTCGCGTTTGAACACCCCGATGGTCCCCGGCCCGCAGACGTCGTGCGTCATCAGGACATCGGTCTTCACCCAGACGTTCTCGCCCGCTTGCACGCGGGCCTTGCCCGCCGCGCGGGCGAGCAGTTTCTCGGTCAGTGTCATGGCAGATCGGCAATCGGTTGGCGGGCTGGCAGGCACGGTTCCAAGCCTCGCTCTCGAAGCGCGCCGCGCGGCCGCCCGCAAGGCCGTCCAGAGTAGCCGCGAATCACCCACCGGCGCAACGGCGAGTTCGGCACGCCGGTCGGAATGGAATCAAATCCTGCAATTCAGGCCCGCCTTCAAAGGCCCGATCCAGAAAGGCCCACCCCGCACCCCGTGCATCCCCAGGTTGTCGGTGCGGTGGACCGTACCAAAGCGGCGGCGCGCGTTGCTTCCCGCCGCACGCCAGGAGGAGGGGCGCGCCTTGGAGTGCGCCGAGGAGCCCGGCGAGGCGGCGCTTTGGTATCCGGTCACCCACAACTTCTGGATGCACCGCCCCGCACCGCCCACCGCCATTCACCACTGGCCATTCGCAACGCCCTTTGGCTCACTCGCACCCGCCCGTGATGACATCCCCTCGGTTCCTCGCCCCCGCTCTTGTGCTGGCCGGAGTACTGGCTGGCCTGCCCGCACCCTCGGCTCGAGCCGATCTCCCGCCCTTGATCCCTCGCCAGCGCCTGCTGCGCGACGCGGAGAATGGGGCACCCCTGATTTCGCCTGCCGGCGATGCCATTGCCTGGCTGGCCCCCACCAACGGCCTGCTCAACCTGTGGGCGCGCCGTCTCGGGAGCACCAATCAAGCCCGACTGGTCTCCTTCGATCCCCGGGGCACCGTGCGAAATCCGGTCTGGCAGGCCGACGGTCAGGCTCTGCTCTATCAGCAGGACAGCGACGGGTTCGGAAACCACCACGTCATGCAGGCGCATCTCGGGTCGGGCAACATCCGCGACCTCACCCCCTTCACCGGCGTCCAGGGCCGGTTGGTGGCCACCTCCCCCAAAGTCCATGGCGAGATCCTCGTCGCGCTCAACCTCCGCAACCGCCGTCTCCCCGATGTGTTCCGGGTCGACGTGCGATCCGGCGCCGTGCGACTCGAGACCGAGAACACAGGGGATGCAGCCGCTTGGTTCGCCGATGACGACCTCAACATCCGGCTCACGCAGGTGATCTATGGCAACGGCGACCTGGCCCTCACCACCCGCCCGGACTCGCGCTCGACCTGGCGACCCATCCTCCAGTGGGGACCCGACGACGCCCTCGGCAAGGTCGTCGGATTCGGCCCCGGCGGAAGCAACGTCTGGCTCGTCTCCAGCGTGCGGGCGAACACACCCCGGCTGCTCGACGTGAACCTGACCACGGGAGCCGCCGCCATCGTGGCGCAGGACGCGCGGTATGACCTGAGCGCCGCCCTGACCCACCCGGTTTCCAACCGGCTGGAGGCCGTCCAGTTCGCGCGGGCCCGAACGCAGTGGCAGATCCTGAATACCAACCTGCTCGCCGATTTCGAGGCCCTACGGCGTTTCCGTGACGCCGACGTCGACGTTCTCAGCCGTGACGTGGCGGACCGGATCTGGACGGTCAGCCTCACCAGCGACAGCGTCCCTGTGCGGTATGCGCTCTACGAACGGGCCCAGCGCCGCGTGACCCCCCTGTTCTCGGAACGACCGGTGCTGGACGGGGCCCAACTGGCATCGGTAAAGCCGGTGAGTTTCAAGGCCCGTGACGGACTGGCATTGGAGGGTTATCTCACCCTGCCCCCCGGCCTCGAGCCCCGACGCCTGCCCACCGTCGTCCTCGTGCATGGAGGCCCCTGGGCCCGCGTCGTCTGGGGCTTCGACCCGGAGACCCAATGGCTGGCGAACCGAGGCTACGCGGTGCTGCAAGTGAATTTCCGCGGCTCGACCGGCTACGGGAAAGCCCACCTGGACGCCGGCGACAAGGAATGGGGGGGCCTGATCCTGGAGGACCTGATCGACGCCCGACGATGGGCGATCGAGCAGGGGTACACGGATGAACGGCGAACTGCGATCATGGGCACGGGCTTCGGTGGCTTCGCCGTGCTGGCCACGCTGACCCGGCACCCGACCGAGTTCGCCGCCGGGGTCAGCCTGGCCGGCCCCCCCAACCTCCTCACGATGATCAAGGCCGTCCCCGAAGCGTCGACCACGCTACGGGCCGTCCTGAAACGGCGCGTCGGAGACCCCGCAACCGACGCCCTACGGCTCGCCGACCAGTCACCCGTCAGCCGGTCGGCTCTGCTGAAGGCTCCGCTCCTCGCGGCCATCACCGGCCACGACACCCAGGTGCCGGCGGCCGAGATGGACCAGTTCGTGGCCTCGGTCCGCCGGGAGGGCCGCAACGTCGACTACCTGTTCTTCGCGAGCGAAAGCGCGGTGCTGCGCGATCCCTTGAACCGCCTGCGCTTCGCCGCCGCCGTGGAAGCATTCCTCGGTCGCCACCTCGGCGGACGCGTCGAGCCACCGGCGGCGGTCGAACAGTATGAAAACCTCCGCCGCTGAATCGCCCCTGGCTACTCCTGGGGTCGGACACTGACCCGGTAGAACCGGGTCGCCCGCAGGGGCGCCGGGTCCGTCACCGACACCACGCTGGTCGCAGCCTGCGCAGGCAGTTCGACCCAAGCCCTCCATGGCCCCCGGGGGGATGCCTCGCTCGACTCCACGGCGTAGATTCTCGAGGCCATGCCGTTGAACTGCACGGTGGCCAGTTCGCCGTTGATCGACAGCGCCACGCGCAGGGAGTCCTGCGGGTCCCGGGGATCGGTGCCGGCCCCGAATTCCTGCGCGTCGGTGGAACCGTCCCCGTCCGCATCGCCGGTGCCATCCCGCGCCAGGGATCCGAAATAGGCCCGTTCCCAGGCGTCCGGAAGCCCGTCCCCGTCGACGTCGACGCCCCCGTTCGTATCGGGCCGGCCGGGGGTCGGGGGTCCGGCGGACCAATTGGCGGGCTCGTTGGCGAAGGCATCGAGGCGGAGACGATGGAGTGAATTCGCGCCATCCGCGGCGGTGGTTGGCCACGGACTGACGGCGCGGTAGTGCACACGTTCCACCAGGACCTCGGGCACGTAGCCGGCATCGGGATGCGGAGTGAGTTGCACCGCATCCGGCATGACCAACTCGACCCGGTTCTCGTCGTTCCCCAACCGGCCGGTCCAGGGACCGAGCACCAGAACCCCGGTCGGAACGCCGAAACGCGCCCGGAACTGCCCCAGGCGGTTGAGCTGCCCAGGGTCGAAACCGACGACCACCAGGCGGGCCCCGGGGGCGAGGGTGACTCCGGGGGGAAACCCGTAGTCCACGGCGTCGCGCAACCGCCAGGTGTTGGTGGGGTGGGACGGATCGAAGAGCGTCACCGCGCCCGCGCTGCGATTGACGAGTTCGACGAATTCCTCATCCGGGTCTTCCACCCCGGCATGGACCGAGCGGTAGTGGATCTCGCCGATCACCACCGGGCCCACCCTGGGCGCGGCGTTGGGGAGTCCTGTGCCCCGGCGGAAGTCCGCCAGCGTCGCGGGGGCATCGACCCCAAAGGTCAAGGCGTCGAGGGCGGTGAACTCGATTCCCGCGGTGGTGCGGTGGCGGCCAAAGGAGACACCGCGCAGGCTGGCACCGAACTTCACCGCGCTCCGATATCCGGTGAGTCCCCCCAGGGCGTCCGCCTGGGAGAGGATCGCCTCGTCACCATGCGCGCTGTTGAAGGTGAACGGGACGCCGGGGCCGGAGGCGGTGCCAAAGGATGCCTCGTAAAAGACCAGGAATCCACCCGCCGGCAGAACGGTGCCGTCCGGGATGCGGAACTTCCGGAAGTCCACCCCCGAGTTGCTGAGGTACCATCCCCCGACGTCCACCGGCAGGGCGGTCGGGTTGAACAACTCGATGGCATCCTCGACGGGCGGGTCGGTGTGGGCCAGCACCTCGTTGACGACGGCGTTGGTGAGCGGAAGGAAGTTGCTCTCCCCGGGCGACGGTGTGGCGGTGAAGCGGGTGATCCGGGTTCCACCATCGGGGAACCGTCCCTCGGAAACCCCGGTGTCCTGCGCCACGAAGGTGACCCCGTCGAGCATGACCCCGGCCGCCGAGAACAACCCGAGAGCTTCGCCGTTCCTGTGCAGCGAGAAGCCCACATGGTCCGCGCCCGCCGCGACGTCGCCATCGGCCGTGAAGCGGAGGAACCCGTGCGCGCCGGTGCCGATGAACGAGAGAGGGGGAATCGGCGATCGCGCCGGGTCGGCCAGATCATCGGTCAGGAAGAGGCCGCCCAACGCCACCGGCAGGCTGGCGCCGTTGTACACTTCCAACCAGTCGGCGCCCTGCGCCGGATCCGCCATCCACTCGTTCAGGCGCAACGCCGAGACGCTGCCTAGTCCGGCCGCGGTGTTGGCTCCGCCGGGCGACGGCAGGTTCAAGGTCCAGTTGCCGGTCCCGTCAGGCGTCCGGCCGAGGGCAAAGTCGGGGGTTTGCCAGCCGTAGCGTACGGCGTCGAGCAGGCCACCCCCGATGGCCGATGGATTGAAGAGGAAGACCACGCCACCCTCGGCGGCCAGTCCGAAGGCCGTGTTCGTGGCCGAAGGCAGGCGGGCGGGGTCACACTGGATCAAAACGTGGGCCCCAGGCGCGAGCACGGTCCCGGCCGGGAACACCCACTTGCGCGGGAACGCGGGGTCATCGGTGAGGCTCGAGTCGCCGAGGTCCGCCGACGCCGTCGACGGGTTGAAGAGCTCCACATAGTCGCGGGTGGCCGAGGCGGACGAGGTGGAGGCGAGAACTTCGTTGAGCACGACCGGCGCCACCACCTCGGGCACCTGGTTGGTGACGCTGCGGGTGGCGTCCAGCCCAAGGCCCCAGACCACATCGCTGCTCGTGCTGGAGGTCTGGTGAACTTCGGCGGCGAGCACGTTCGTGCCCTGGACCAACGCCGTGGCAGGTACCACGAAGTACTCCCGGACGGCGTTCCCGACGTTGCGCGCCGAACGCGTGGCGTAGGCAAACCCCGGCGTCCCCACACCCATGCCGTTGGTGTGTACCGCGGTCCCGTTCAGGTAGAGAACCACCCCATCGTCCAGCACCGTGGTCAGGCTGAGCCGGAATCCAGCGAGGTTGGTGTCCACCAGAAACCGGTTGCGGAAGTAGTACGTGGTCCGGCCGATGGTGAGCCCGGTCTGGACGCCCGGAGCCGGCAAGGTGGAATCCTCGACGCCCAGCAGGCCCGGACCCACGGGCCACGCCCGGTCGTCGTAGTCGTTCGCATACCAGTCCTGGCCGTCGAGGTTGTCGGTTTGATTGAAACCCCAGACCGCGTCCAGCGGGACCAGGGAGACCGTTTCGGTGACCATCGAGGGACT
>JBBQML010000312.1:0-6079 GCA_038328885.1 Verrucomicrobiota bacterium
CGCCGGATTCGTGGGCATCGAGGGCAACACCACCTTGACGCTGGCGCCGACGGCGCACCTCCACGGCAAGTCCGGGCGCATCGGGCAGGCCGTGTTCGTCGGTGGCACCGGGGTCCTGATCAACCAGGGCGCCATCCGGGCCGACGTGTCCACCGGGACGCTGACCGTGAACCCGAATTCCTTCACCAACACCGGCACCCTCGAGACCCTGAACGGAGGCGTGCTGGCGATCAGCGCACCGGCCTGGACGCAGAACGGCACGCTCCGCGTAGGTCCGGGAACTCTGGCGCTCGGGGGGGCCGTGAGCGCGGGGACGCTTGGCACGCTCATTTCCAACGGGGGCGAGCTTCAGTTGACCGGGGCCTTGGATCTGGGAGGCGGCACCCTGGCCCTCAACGCCACCTCGGGCTCGGTCCTGTTCAACGGAGGTTCGCTGCTCAACGGCACCGTCACGCAGACCGGCGGAGCCCAGTTGCGGTTCACCGCGAATGGCCAGAATTTCCTGGACGGCATCCAACTCGCCGGCGACCTCGACCTCACCCCGGTGAACAGCCGGGTCCGGGTCCGGAACGGCCTGACCTTGTCCGCGGGGCGGATCCGGCTTGCGGGGAACAGCGCCGCTGGTTTCGAAGGGAGTCAGACCTTCGCCGGGGAGATCGTGTTCGAGGGTGACTCGGGGCTCGTGGGCATCGAAGGCAACACCACCCTGACGCTGGCGCCGACGGCGCAGATCCACGGCAAGTCGGGGCGCATCGGGCAGGCCGTGTTCGTGGGCGGCACGGGCGTCCTGGTCAACCAGGGGGCAATCCGTGCCAACGTCTTCGGGGGCACGATCACCGTGAACCCCAATTCGTTCACCAACACCGGGACCCTGGAGACCCTGAGCGGCGGAATACTCGTGGTCAGTACCCCGAGTTGGACCCAGAACGGCACGCTCCGCGTCGGGCCCGGGAGCCTTTCCCTCGGGGGAGGACTCACCGCGGGATCCCTCGGCACGATCATCTCCACCGGGGGCGAGCTTCAGTTGACCGGGGCCTTTGATCTCGCCGGCGGCACTCTCGCGCTCAACCCCACCACCGGCTCGCTGCTGCTCAATGGCGGATCGCTGCTGAACGGCACCGTTGCCCAGACCGGCGGCGCCCGGCTGCGGTTCAGCTCCAACAGCCAGAACGCTCTGGAGGCCGTCCAGGTGGGCGGTGACCTCGACCTCACCCAGGTCAACAGCCGGGTGCGCGTGCGCTCCGGCCTGACCCTGCCTTCGGGCCGCGTCCGCCTCGATGGAAACAGCGCGATCGGCTTCGAGGGCACCCAGACGTTCGCGGGGGAGATCCTGTTCGAGGGCGATACCGGGTTCGTGGGGATCGAAGGCAACTCGACTCTGACCCTGGCGCCGACCGCGCAGATTCACGGCAAGTCCGGTCGGATCGGGCAGGCCCTGTTCGTGGGCGGCACCGGCGTCCTGGTCCACCAGGGGGCGATCCGCGCTGATGTCTTCGGGGGTACCCTGACGGTGAATCCCAACTCGTTCACCAACACCGGGACCCTCGAGACGCTCAACGGCGGAATCCTGGCCATCGCCGCGGCGAACTGGACCCAGAATGGCACGGTCCGCGTTGGCTCCGGGACGGTCAGGCTCGGCGGATCTCTCGGCCTCGGCCCGCTTGCTACGCTGATCTCCACCGGGGGCACGCTCGAGTTGACCGGGGAGTTGAACCTGGCCGGTGGCACCCTGGCGCTCAACGCCACCACCGGATCGGTCCTGTTCAACGGCGGGTCGCTGGTCAACGGGGCCGTCACGCAGACGGGCGGGGCCCAACTGCAGTTCAGCGCCAACGGCCAGAACGCTCTGGACGCCGTCCAGTTGGGCGGTGACCTCGACCTCAGACCGGTCAACAGCCGGGTGCGCGTGCGCAGCGGGCTCACCCTGACCGCGGGCAGGATCCGCATCGACGCCAATAGCGCAGTGGGCTTCGAGGGCAGTCAGACGTTCGCCGGGGAGATCGTCTTCGAGGGGGACACCGGTTTCGTGGGCATCGAAGGCAATACCACCTTGACGCTGGCACCGACGGCGCTGGTCCGCGGCAAGACTGGTCGCATCGGGCAGGCCCTGTTCGTGGGGGGCACCGGGGTCCTTCTCAACCAGGGCACGATCCGCGCCGAGGTCGCGGGCGGCACGATCACCGTCAATCCCACCACCTTCACCAACACCGGGACGCTACAGGAGCTCAACGGAGGCAACCTGGTCGCCCCCGGATTCCCGTGACCCCCGACCCCGCATGAAACACCTCTCGAGCCTTCCCATGTCGTTCTCCAGTCCCATCGCGGTCTTGACGGTCCGGCCCACGACCCGGGTCATCGCGGCGTTTCGCGTCTGCCTCCTGGGGGTGGCGTTGTCATTCGCCTTCGACGCGGTCGGGCTACGTGCCCGCGCCGCCGCCACGCTCACCCTCGGTTCCCCCGCGGCTGGACCTGGCGAGGTCGCCCAGATTCCCGTGTCTCTCCAGGGCGATGCCGCCGCGGTGGCCGTGCAGTTTGATGTGCGTTTCGACGCGGCCCGCTTGACGCCGGGACTTGCCGCCCCCGCCACTGGCGCCGCCCGCCATGTTGTCGTGTCGAGCACGCCTGCCCCGGGCATCGCCCGCGTGGTGATCTACTCCCTCGCCAACCAGGCACTCGGCAACGGGGTCCTGGTCACCCTGCCCATGCGGGTGACTTCCCCGTCCCCCACCGGAACCTCGCCCCTGGTTGTGAGCAATGTCCTCGTCGCGGCCGCGACCGCCACCCCGGTGACACCCGTGGTCACCGCGGACGGTGCGGTCGTTATTCGGGACAGCGCCGCAGCGAGGTTGCAGATCCCCGTGCTCGCGGCCAACGGGCAGGTCACCATCCGCCTGAACGGCCAGGAGGGCCGCAGCTACGTCCTCCAGCGCTCCGGCGACCTCCTCGGCTGGGAGGTGGTGTCCACCCAGACCGCGGTGGGTGGGGTCGCCGTCTTCACCGATCCGGGGCCGGGCCCGGACGGTTCGGGCCGTCGGTTCTATCGCGCCTTGGAAGGCCCGTGATCGGTTCGAAGTACCACGGCGGGAATCACCGCCCCTCACCGTTTGCGGCAGAGGAGAATTCCGTCGGCGATCGCCAGCAACATCGATTCCACCCGCGGATCCCGCGGGAGTTTGCGATTCAGGGCGTCGATCGCACGGCCCTGGGGATCCGAGGACAGGTCGCCGGTCACCCGTCCTGACCAGAGCATGTTGTCGAACAGGATGAGCCCCCCCTGCCGCACCCTTGGCAGGATCAGTTCGTAATATTCTTCGTACTCGGTCTTCTCCGCATCGATGAAGGCAAGATCGAACCGCAGGGTGGGCTCGAGGTTTCGCAGGCTCTCGATCGCGGGCCCGGGTCGGAAGTCGATCCGGTCGGCGACCCCGGCCTGCACCCAGAAGGGCCGCCCGATCTCCGCCCACTCGCGGCTGCGGTCGAGGCAGATGAGGCGGCCACCGTCGCACAGGCCACGCGCGATGCAGATGGAGCTGTAGCCGGTGAAGGTGCCCACCTCGATGGCCAAGCGCGCCCCGATGGCACCGACCAGAAGGGTCAGGAAGCTCCCCTGGTCAGGCCCGATCTGCTGCCTGCTCGTCTCCTCACCCAGTTCGTCGTTCCTCCGTGCCAGGGCCGCGAGCGCCGCATCGCTGGCATTGGACCGGCATGAGCACACGTAATGATAGAGGGAATCGTTCAGGGGGAGGTACTTCGTCTTCATGCGAGAGGAGTGGTCCTGTTGGGCAGTTCATCCATGCTCCAACGTCTCGGACGCGGATGCAGGCAGCGCTGCTGGCGCGCTGCGTTCCTCGACGTCCGAGGCGTCGGGTTCGAGGGCCGTGGCGATCACCCGCTCGGTCACGTCTGCCAGGTACTGCCGGAGAACCTGACTCAATTCCTCGAACTCGGGCCAGAGCACCTCGTCGACGAACCGCTTCGGGACCCGGGCCATGACCGTGGTGTGTCGCTGTCGGGGGTACCGATAGGGCCGGATCTGGTACCGCCGCAACAGAGCCACCAGGAGGCGATGGCACCAGTGATCGGCCACCTTGAAGCTATACTCGACCGGCGCGTCCTCCGACTGGAACTGGCGCAGCCGGTTGCGGATGCGGTCACGTGCCGCCGCCGCGGCATCGCGCTCACCCGTCGTGGCGGCGCCGGAATGCAGAGCCTCGATCAGTGCCAGTTTCTCCAGCAGTTGACGTTCGTCCATGACTTCGTGCGGGGACTATATCTGCTCGGCTGATGGCGTGCGAGCGGGCGATCATGCAGCGAACCTGTCGTTCCACCGCTGATCCGTCCGGTCCCGGACACGACGGGGTAACGGATCGGCGGGTTCCGGTTCGAATCGCACCCGGGAGTTGTCGGCGGGTCAGGCCTGATTGGCAATAGATGAGTGCCGCAGAGCGGGACGGGAGTGATGCCCGGTGTCGACTTCTGTCATTAGGTGGGACTGACCCGAAGCCGTCCGCCACAATGGTCAAAACGCAAAGAGGCGCAGCTTTCGGCTGCGCCTCCGCGGACTGAGAAGGTTGCCAGATCGTACTTGGCTTACTTGCGAAGGCGGCGGGATACCATTCCCAGCGTGCCGAGCGCGCCAGCAATCAGGCCCAGCGTGCTGCCGCCATCGGGGCAGCGGGTCAACTCCAGGTTCGAGGTCAGCACAGCCGGTCCCGAGTGGTTTTCCGTGTACACGAGCTGGAACGGGAAGGTCCCGGAAGGACCCGCGTAAGCGATGCTCTCGAAGAGCGGAGAAGTGGGACCAGAAAGGAAGCCCTGATCGACCCCGTTGATACTGAAGTAGATCCCATCGTCATGGGTGAACTCCATCAAGTCCCCAGACGAAATCGTGATGCAACCCTCAAAATTGACGAGGGTTCCAATCACGCTGTCCGACATCGGAGAGCCGAGTGTCCCGGGGGTGTTCTCGACAATACCGCCGGCTCCACCGGTTCCGAGCCAGCCGCCCACCGTTCCGGTGAAGGAAAAGCCCAGCGGAGTGGGAGCGTCAAAAACGACATCCGGGGTGGTGACCGGGATGGACCCTGGACCCGCGGTGTAGGTAGCGAGGTCAGGCAACTTCCAGAGACTTCCGGTGATGGTTCCGGCTTGGGCAGCAGCCGAGAGCAGAACCCCGAGTGAAGCGAGGGCGACGATTGGATTCTTCATTTTGTTATGTGTTGGTTTGCAGACTACATTGGGCGCAGTCATCTCCAGCCAACAAGACTTGACCCAAAGTGATCATCTTTGGGAAGCATTCATCGTGCCAAAGGTTGCCACCGCACGGGAGTGACCTTGTGTTATTGGGATGAATGGCGCGTATCCCATTGATGATTAATGGGGGAGACGGAACCGGACGGCATTCGCATCGGCAGGAGCGCCTGGGATCGCTGCTAAGCGAAGGTGTAAGAGAAGACGACATGGAGTCTGGAATCTCCTGAGTCCCTATTTGTATGCAGCTCATGATCAATGTTTTACAGGTTCGTTTGCCTGTAAGTAAAGCCGACGCCGAGGCCCGTCGCTGTCGATCGCCGCCCCAACACTCGGTAACCAGCTTGGTGAGAGGAGTCTCTGGGGTCACATCTCTGAATTTGACAATTGGCTTGTCGCCTACCGGGTCCGGTTCCCCTCGGGCTCGCGCGGTTGGTCCCAAGCAGACGGATTGTCAAAATCGTAGATGTGACGCCAAATCGTACCGTGATCCAGTGCTCGCGACGGAGGTCGCTCAGCATTTCCAGGCGTCGCTGAAGCGCATGGTGCGGATCGCCCGATCGGTCCATGCGGACATCGTGTTCGTGGTTCCGGGGTCGCACCTGGCTGACTTTGCGCCGTTCAGGAGCGAGCACCGTCGGGGCCACCAATCGCCGGAGACCTTCTCAATCAAGGCACCCTTCAGATGCACCACCTCGTCATGCGACAGGCTCAGCACGAAATTCTCGCTGAAGGCATACCACAGCGAAAAGGTGATCTTGTCATGGTGGTAGCGCCGGTAAATCGAGTTCAGCTTGATGTAGTCCAGCGTGTCATGCATCCAGCCCAT
>JBBQML010000313.1:0-6068 GCA_038328885.1 Verrucomicrobiota bacterium
GGGTCTTTCCAGGGGTCGCCTGCCAACTGCATGGCCTCGGCCTCGGTGAGGGGAACGGTTCCCAGCCGGACGACCTCCTCCGGGCGCAACCCGCGCTCAATCACCGCGCGCCAGGCGGTCTTGAGGTCGTCGTGGACATCGACCAGGAGGGCGCCGGCGAGGGTCGCGACGACACCCCGGCGGCGCTGGGCCAGGCGGGCGTCATAGCGAAAGCCGCCGCGCATCCGGAAGGGGGAGAACTCCACGTTGCTGACGTCGCGATACCGTTCGTAGAGCGCGGGGCGAACGGGCATGCGTTCGATGGAATGGCGCAGCGGACCGGCGGGATGTCCCTTCGGCAGGAGCCACAGGCCCTGTCCGGCGTCGGAGAGCACGTAGTCCACGAACCGCTCCGCGAGGCGGCGATGGGGGGCACCGCGGAGGATGGCGATCCCGTCCGGGTTGATGGCGGCAAAGTCCTCGGGCAGCACGAAGCTGAGGTTCGTCCGGCCGGCGACCGCGATCTGGGTGAAGGCATAGAAGTCGATCGCCAGGGCATAGGCGGATTCGCCCACGGCGGCATCCTTGGCGGTGGTGGAGGAAATCCGGTCAAAGCGACGGGTGTTGCCGGCGAGTTGGGTGAGTAGGCGCCATCCTTCCTCCCAGCCGCGGGCCTGGAGGAAGGACTCGAACATCACCAGCATGGTGCCGCTGCCGCGCGGGTCGCCGGCGCCCACCCAGCCGAACAACTCCGGCCGGGCGAGATCCTCCCAGCGCGTCACCCGAGGCAGCCCGGCCAGCCGTTGGACCCGCAGGTTTTGCAGGATGCCGAAGCTCGAGATCGCCGCCCCGTACCAGGTGAAGTCGGGGGCGCGGAGTTCGATGCCGGCGACGTCCGGGGCCAGTCCGTCCAGAATCCCGGGCGGGACGCGGTAAGGGGCCGCCAGTTGTCTGGCCGAGAGTTCGTGGTACGGCTCCTGGCCGCCGCCGAAGAAGAGGTCGATGCCGATGCCGTCGGGTTTGCGGGCGAACTCCGACTGCACGAAGCGGAGCGATTCCGAGGATCCACCGAGGACGCGCCAGTCGATGTCGATTCCTTCGCCGAACCGGGCCGCGTGCCAGGCGGAGAAGCCCAACTCGAACTCGGTCCGGATGCCCTCGTTGTGGGGTGAGAGGATGACCAGTTGTTCGGAAGCGGCAGCGGCGGTGGCCGTGGTGGGCGCGCCGACCATGAGCAGCGTCAGGATCAGTCGGAGCAGGGGGTTCATGGGATCGTGATCGCCCGGGTGGCCGCGTGTGGCCAAGCAGCCCGCATTTGTCCGGGGTGCCTATACTCAATCAAGCCGCGTTTCAGGCTCGCCGCACCTTGATGCACCGCAGTTGCGCGCCTGATGACCCGGCGCTGCGCTTGCGCGGGTCGCCGTGCATCAGGCATGCTCATGGCTCGACCGAATCCGAAACACCCCTTATGAACGCCCCCCTCCGAGTCGCAGTCACCGGCGCTGCCGGCCAGATCGGTTACTCCCTCCTCTTCCGCATCGCCTCCGGCGCCATGTTCGGCCCGGACCAACCGGTCCTGCTGCACCTCATCGAGATCGAGCCGGCGCTGCCCGCCCTGCAGGGCGTGGTGATGGAACTCGAGGACTGCGCCTTCCCGCTGCTCAAGGGGGTGGTGCCTACCGCCGACCTCAACGAAGGCTTCAAGGGCGTGAACTGGGCTCTGCTGGTTGGTTCGGTGCCGCGCAAGCAGGGCATGGAGCGGAAGGACCTCCTCGGCATCAACGGCAAGATCTTCACCGGCCAGGGCCAGGCGATCCAGCGCAACGCCGCCCCCGACATCCGCGTGCTCGTCGTCGGCAACCCCTGCAACACGAACTGCCTGATCGCCATGAACAACGCCCGCGCGATCCCCGCGGACCGCTGGTTGGCGATGACCCGCCTGGACGAGAACCGCGCGAAGTCCCAGCTCGCGAAGAAGGCGGGCGTCGACATCACCGCGGTCACCAACCTGGCGATCTGGGGCAACCACAGTTCGACGATGTACCCCGACTTCGACAACGGGAAGATCCACGGCAAGCCCGTGCCTGAGGTCATCGGCCACCACGAATGGCTCCACGGCGACTTCATCGCGACGGTCCAGCAGCGAGGTGCGGCGATCATCAAGGCGCGCGGCGCTTCCTCCGCCGCCAGTGCCGCGAACGCGGTCGTGGACACGGTGCGCTCGGTCGTCACCCCCACGGCGGCCGGCGACTGGACCAGCGTCTGTGTCTGCGCAGACGGCAGCTACGGTCTGGAGAAGAACCTGATTTGCTCGTTCCCGATGCGCAGCGACGGGAAGAAGGTGGAGATTGTGCAGGGGCTGCCGATCAACGAGTTCGCCAAGAGCCGGATCGCCGCGACCGTCAATGAACTCAAGGAGGAGCGGGAGATGGTCAAGGAGTTGATCCCGGCCTGAATGGAGGCGGAGCCTCCGGCGAGGCGTTCGGAGTGTGGAGTGTGGTGTGGGGAGGGGGATGCAGGGTTGTCCTCCACCTCACACAACCGTTCCGGGCGCGCTCTGTCAGGTTTGTCGCGGAGCGACTGCCGATGGTAGCCGTGCGCTTCGATCCCACGGACATCACGGATCCCCGAGAAAGCCACCACGACGCGCACCGATGGCCCGAGGCGATTGATTCAACCCCGCAATCCCCAGCGGAGGATCTCGGTGAACTTCGGGAGCTTGCCCTGCATCAGGAGGCCGACCCGGAAGATCCGTCCGCCGAGCCAGAGGACGAGGGCGGTGCAGGCGAGCACCCCGGCGAGGCCGGCCCACGGTTGCCACGTCGGCACCCCGCCCGGTGCGCTCAGGCGCAGAACCATCAGCAGCGGGGTGAACGGGGGGAACAAGGAAAGCCCCGTGGCGAAGGCGCTGTTTGGCTCCTTCAGTACCGGCATCATCATCATCACGGGTAACATGATGGGGAGCATCACCGGCAACTGCAGTTGCTGGGCGTCCTTGGCGTCGCTGCACGCCGCGCCCAGCGCCAGGGCGATGGCGCCGTACATGAGCACCGCCGCCAGGACGAACGCCGCAAACCAGGGCAATAGAGCGAACGGGAAGGCCAGGTTCGCCGCCAGCGCGGCGACGGCCATCCAACCCGTACCCACATAGAAGGCGAAGGCCGTGAGGGTGACGCCGACCCCCCCGAGGAGCTTTCCGGTCATGATTTCCCAGGGGGACGCGCAGCCGAGGAGCACCTCGGCGATCCGCTGGGATTTCTCCTCGAGCACCGCCTGGAGGAGGGGCGCGGAGCCCATCAGCACCAGAATCATCATGAGGAGGATCACTGCCACCGGCACACCAACCGAGGCGAAGACGTTCTCCTTCTTGGCTGACTGAACGACTCCCGTCACGCGATCGCGCGAGGGCAGGGTCAGGCCCTGCATCCCGACCCACGTGAGCAAGGCCCCCACACGTTCCGGGTCGACCCCCGCCCCCACCAACCGCCGCCGTCGCAACTCCTCGTTGATGGTCCGGTCAAGCCAACTGCGCGCGTCGTCCAGCATCGGGCTCTTGGCGTAATACTTCAGCAACGAGTTCGTGTCCTGCGGCGTGGACTGTGCCACGGCGGAGCCGATCTCCAGGAAGGCGTGCAACCGGCCGGCCCGGATCTCGTCCGCGAGACGCAGTCGCTGGGCGTCCGGGGCCCCGGTCTGTGGCTCGACAAACTCGAGGTGGAAGGCGGGGCCCGCGCGCGGTTTCCCGGGCGTCCCCTGGTTGTGAAGGACGGCAGCCCCCTCGAGGTGGCTGGCCAGGCCCTGCGAGTGGTCCAGAACGACGATGCGTCGGTCGACTGCATCGACATGTCTCATCATCGGGATGGCGATCAGGCCGCCGCACATCATCAGGGGTGCCAGGACGAGGCCGATGATGAAACCCTTGGTGAGCACCGCGGCGAGGTAGTCGCGGCGGGCGATGCGGAGGGCGCGGCGCAGAGGGGCGAGGGACATCAGGAGGGAGGGTTGCAGCCGGCGATGCGCACGAAGATGTCCTGCAAGGAAGGCTGCGCCACCTCGAAACCGTGGACCGGTCCACATTGGAGGAGCGCCCGGACCACCTCCTGCGGGTCCACCCCCGCGCGCACCCTGAGTTCCTGCCGCTGGCCGAGGTCGCGGACGGCCTCCACCCCCGGGAGGCCGGCGAGCGTGGCCACCGCGAGGCCGGTGCGTACCCGCACGGTGTCGCTGCCGTACTGGGCCTGGATGCCGGAGAGGGTGCCATCGAGGACCTTCCGGCCGCGAAAGATCATGAACACGAAATCACACATCTGCTCGGCCAGCCCCATGTCGTGCGTGCTGAGCACGATCGTGGTGCCGTGGCGTCGCAGGTCGAGGATCGCACCGCGGAGTCCCTCGGCGTGGACCGGATCGAGACCGCTGAACGGCTCATCGAGAATCACCAGGTCGGGGCTGGCGAGAACCGCGGCGATGAACTGCACGCGTTGGCTGCTGCCCTTGCTCAACGCCTCGACGCGCTTGTCGGCGTGCTCACGCAGGTCCAGACGTTCCAACCAGCCCTCGATCTCGGCGTCCACCCGGCGGCCGGCTTTCAGCTCCCCGTAGAACCTCAGAAGCGGCCGCACCCGCATGCGTTTGTAGAGGCCGCGCTCCTCGGGGAGGTAGCCGATCCGCCGGTTTCTGGGGTCGGGCGACTCGCTGCCGAGCACCCGCACCACGCCGCGGTCAGGCCGCAGGATCCGCAGGATCATGCGGAGGGTCGTGGTCTTGCCGGAACCATTCGGGCCGATGAACCCGTAGATCGACCCGGACGGAACCCGGAGGTGGAGGTCGTCGACCGCCGTGGTGCCGCCGAAGGTCTTCGTCACCGAGATGAGTTCGACGGCGGTCATTTTCAGGTCCTCGGTGGAGGGACCCGCTGGGGTGGCTCTACTTCTCGGTCGGCAGATGCTTCATCCCCAGCTTCTCCGGGTCGTCGATCTCGAAGACCAGGGTGGTGCGGGCATCGGTCTGGTCATTGCGGATCTCCATATCACGGAGTTCGAATCGCTGACCCACGCGCGCGAAGCTGCCCGGCGAGAATTCCTTCAGCAGCCGATTCTGCAGGTCGTACGCCTCGGCGCGCACGATGCCGCCGGTCTCTTCATCGATCCAGGTCACCACGCGGCGGTAGCTCCCGGCGACCGGGGTCGGGTTCACGCTTTCCAGCATGTTGCAGGCCCTGGTGCGGCGGGTTTCCTTCCCGATCCAGCGCTGGTCGGGCCAGTTCAGAAACAGCATGCCGAGGTCCACGAACCAGAAGTCCGTGCCGGCAAACGGCGTGAACATCTCCTCCGGCCGCTGCGGCCGGACCTCGGTGATGTTCCCGTCGCCGCCACCGCGGTGGAGCACGAAATGAGGGGGAGCCTCCGGGGGCTTGACCACCGTGAGGATCTCGCGCCGGCCGTCGGGGAAGCTGGCACGGTAGATCGTATTCCAGGCGTTGGTCCCGAGTTCGACCTGCACCTCGACGGGCACCGCGAGGCGACGGCCGTCGGCGGTGCGGATGCGCAACGTGCCCTTGGAGAAGGTCGCGCCGGCGGGGCGTTCGTTGCGCACGGCAGCCGCCAGGGCCTGGCCCCGCTCGGCGTCGCGGGGCTCCGACGCGGCGCGGACGAGGGGAGACGAACAGCCCAGGGCGGCGGCGGCCAGGGTGAGTGCCAGCGTCAGGCGGCGGGTTCGGGGCTGGGGTTTGCGCCGGAGGGTGGGGGTGGGTGGGGCGGAGTTCACGATGGTTTCAGGACCTGGGCCAGAGCTTCGTCGATGGTGCGCACGAACACCGCGTCAATCTGCCCTCGCGCGGCGGCGGGCAGGTCGGGCAGATCTTTCCGATTTGCTTCCGGCAGCACCACGCGGTGGAGGCCGTGGCGGAGGCTTGCGAGGAGCTTCTCCTTGATGCCGCCGACGGGTAGCACCCGGCCGACCAGGCTGATTTCGCCGGTCACCGCGGTGTCCGCGCGGACCGGACGCCCGCAGAAAAGTGACGCCAGCGCCACGCACAGAGCCAGCCCGGCGCTCGGCCCGTCCTTCGGCTCGGCGATCTTCACCAGGTG
>JBBQML010000314.1:0-6041 GCA_038328885.1 Verrucomicrobiota bacterium
GAAGCGCGCCGCCGCCGTCGCCACCACCCCCGCTCCCACCCCCACCTCCGCCCCCTCCGCCACCGCCACCGCCACCGCCACCGCCACCACCGCCGTCAGGCCCGCAGTTCTTGGCCAGGTCGGCGATGCACTCGATCACATCGATGGCGGTGTTGAGCTTGGTCAGTTCGGCGCCGAGCGCTTCGGCGCAGGTCAGTCCCGCCTTGGCGCAATCCCAGGCGGAGTCCGTCGAGAGGGATTCTTTCGAGTGCTTGGCGCAGCCGTAGAGGTCCTTGGCGCAGTCGAGGAAATCGGGGAGCACGATTTCCAGCAGGCAGCTCAAAATCGCCAGCAGACATGGGTCGCAGGAACGGATCGACGCGCTGGATCCAGCGCCGCCCGCGCCCCCACCGCCACTCCCGCGTGTGCCACCGCCACCCCCGCCTGGGTATCCGCCGCCGCCGGAGCCGCCGCAACCGGAGCCCGCGTTGGCCACCGCCACGCCGGCGCCACCGCCGATCGTACCACCCCCACACGGAAGCACGAAGGTGAGGCCGCCTCCCATGCTGCAGCCGCCGCCGGCGTGGAGTCCGCGTCCGGCCAGGGAGGCGAGCGCCCGCACGTGGCCCGGGGTGGTGCCTCCGCCGGTGCCCGTGCGCCGGATCAGCATCGGCACGGTCAGCGTGCTCCGTGCGGGCAGCGTGCCGAGCTCCTTGATGAGCGGCTCGAGACTCCAATCCGGATGCTCGCTGAACCAGAGGCGCGCGTCCTGGGCTGCCACGAGCCCATGGTTCGAGATCCTCAGCTCGATCTGGGTGACGTCGGCGGTGTAATCCGCGAGGTCAATCACCGCCGGGTCGATCGTCACCACTGGCATGGGAACGAAGGCCTCGAAGACCGTCTCGATCGTGATCCGGGTGCGGTCCTCGATCTCGGTGGGCACGACGGTCCAGAGGAATTTCACCGCCTGCCGCGAGAGGAAGGCGACCACGTTGGTCTCGAACCCGGCGACCACGAGACTGGTGGCGCGGTAGGCGCTGTGGTTGTCGGCGCGGATCCGGACGTCGTACCACCCCTCGGGGAGCTGACGCGCGAGGAACGCACCGCCCGCGTCGGTCAAGCCGTTGGTAACCACCTGCTCCGAGATCGCGTCGATCACCGTGACCTCCGCGCCGGCGAGCCGGGGCGCGCCCTCGGCGTAGTAGGTGTACTCATCGACCGCCGACAGCCGCAGATCTCCCCGGGCCTCGGAGAGCACGCGGAACTCGAACGGGACGGGGACGGTGGTTCCGCCCGCGGAGAGCATCAGCGTGCCTTCATAAGGTCCGAAGGCCACGCCGGCGCCAGGGTGGAGCTGAAGCGTGACCCGGTTGGTGGCCCCCGCCGCAAGGGGGGGCAGGGGATTGGGGGAGGCAGTCTGCACCCAGGGCAGGGCGGAAGGCAGGGCCACGTGAATGGGCTCACTGGCGCTGCCGCCCGCATTGACGACCTCGAATTGAACCAGGGCCTGTCCGCCCTGGCGAACGCCGCCGATCAGGGCCACCGGCCGGACCTCGAGGACTGGACGGAACGAAGCGATGGACGCCGGGAGCGGGATCTCGAGTCGGGCGCCTTCGGTGCTGGTGACGCGCAACACCATGGTGCCGGTGCCCGCCGAGTTGTCCCCGGCCGTCAGGGAGAAGCTCAGCGACAACCGCCCGAGTCCCGGGAGGCTGGTTCCGCCGAGGCTGGGGGTCACCTGCACGTTGGGCAGGTTGCTGACCACCGTGACCTGCAGGCCAGAGAGGGGGGCGTCGCCGAGGTTCTCCAACTCGATCCGCCCGGTGACGCTGGTCCGTTCGATGAGCGCCAGGGTGGTCGGCGGAGTCGCTTTCATCCCGTGGAGGATGAAGCTGTCCTGCACCGCGGCCGTGGTCGCGCCCGGGTGCGCCGCCCCGACCTCGTACACCCCTGCTTCGCCCGGCAGCGGTTGGAACGTGGTCGAGAAACGACCTTGCTCATCGGTGATCGCGGAGATGACCCGCTTGGTGCCACGCACGCCGACGTGGAGGTTCACGAGCACGAACGGGACGGGGCCGGCGGTGCTGGTCCGGACCGCGGTGCCACGCAGCACGATGGGCGTCCCGGCAGGCGCACTCGACGGCTCGGCTTCCACCGTCGCGCGGTACGCGGCTTCCACCCGGATGGGCCGCGTCGACACCGTGGTGTTGTTGTTCTCCAGCACCTCCGCGATCTGCCCGGCGACGTCGGTGACCACCACCACCGAGTAGTCCCCCGGCGTGAGCGGCAGGCGGATCTGCCGCGCCTGACCGAAGTACTCCCCGACGGGCAGGGTGCCGCCGAAGCTGTACTCGGCGACCAGTGTGTCGTCGCCGGCGGTGCCATCCGATGAGAGAAAGACCCGGGTCACCCAGTTGGTGCCGGCCGGGGACAGGCCCTGGTTCAACACCCGGTAGGAAACATTGACGGACGCCTCCGTTTCCCCGGTGTCGGGCCCGGCAACCGCCGTGACCACGAGGTCGGGCCGGGGCAGGTCCGTGACGGTGACCGACGCCGAGCCCGGCGTATGAGCCGGGGCCGAGGCGCTGATCCGGACCGACTGGCTTCCGTCGGGGATCAGGTCGTCGACGGTGGTCAACGGCACCGCGGCGGACGTCTGGCCCGCGGCGAGGGTGACGGTGGCCGGGACGGTGGCCTCGGTGGGGTCGGAACTCGCCAGGGTCACCGTGAGGGCGCCGGCGCCGGTGCTGTTGCGGGTCACGGTCACCGACGTGGCGTTCGCCAGACCCTCGGCCACGACGTCGCGCCCCAGCGCGACCAGGAGGGCTGGGCCGTCGTCATCGAGCACGGTCAGGGTGATGGGCTCCGAGTTGGCCACGCGCGTGCTGGAACTCGTGGCCAGGGCGAATGCCCGCAACACGGCCGTCTTCGGACCGTCGACCGTGGAGTTGTCGACGGCACCGATGGGGAAGCTGACCGAGGCCTGGCCGGCGGGGATGACGACGGCCTCGGGGGCCTTGACCGCACCGGGGTTGGTGTTTTCGAGCACGACGGAGAGTGAACGTTGCCCGGGAAGCCCGCGGGATATCGTTGCGGTTGTCGCGGCGGACCCGGCGCCTTCGCTGACGCTGGTTGAGGCCAGCGACAGGACGAATTCGGGGAGGTCGTTGTCGGTGATCGACACCACCGCGGAGGCTCCGACATGGCCCGTTGCGTTGACCTCGACGGTGGCGCTGCGGGCGGGTTCCACCACGGAGTCGTCATTGGCCACGACGACGAAGAGGGTGGAAGCCTGGCCGGCGGCGAGGGACACGACCGTTGGGGTGATTAGTTGGCCGCTTCCCGGGGCCGCGACCGTAACGGTGAGCGGGGCCTCGGTGCCGCTGTCGCGCGACACCGTCGCGGCGATGCTCTGACCTTCGAGCACGCTGGCGCCGGCGAACTGCAGCCGCAGTCGGGGCAAGTCCGTGTTTCGGACGGTGATGGTTGCCGAGCCGGGACGGTAGCCGGGCGCCGTGGCCGTGACGACCACGTCACGGTCGGGATCCGGGACGCCATCGGGCTGGACCGTGAGGACGACTGGAACGGTTGATTGTCCGGCGGGGAACGTCACGGTCGGTGGGAAGTCGAGCTCGCCGGAGAGATTGGCGGAGAGGCTGACGGTGAGTGACGCGGCCGGATCGCTGTTGCGGATGAGGAGGACGTTGAGGTTGGGGGGCGTGGCGTTTTCCGCGATGGCGGTGGCAGCCAGTTGCCAGCCAAGCACCGCCGGCACCACGAGATTGCGGACCGCGAGGCGGACGTTGTCAGTCTCGTCGACCTCGTAGACCTCGCCGCCGTCGTCGACGGTCACGCTGGCGGCGTACTCACCCGCGATCAGTGCGTCGGGCAAACTCACCAGCGGGGTGCGTGCTATGCCGGCGCCTGGGCCCAGGTCCTGAGCCACGCCCACCTGGTGGAGGCGGTAGGTGCGCGGGGTACCGTTCACCCGGGTCAGGCGCATTACCTCGCTCCAGGGGGCGCGGGCGGCGGCGGGACCCCGGTTGGTGACGGTCCACGACAGCGGCAGGGCGAGTCCGGGGAGTGCCTCCGCGGGGAGGTCGAGCGCCGTCACGGCGAGATTCGGCAGCGGTGGCAGGGCCACGGTGACGGTGGCCACGGCCGCATTGTTCGATTCGACGCTCTCATCGAGGGCGGCCCGGGCGTCGACGACGGCGTGGAGTGGTTGTGGGCCCGCGACGGTCCCGGGAGTGAGGGGCAGGACGACGATCGCCGATCGGAGTTCATTCCCGCCGGGAGGCAGGGAAGCCGGGGCGTTGGAGGACAGGAGCAGGGAGTTGCCCAGGCTGAGCTGCTCCAGCCATCCCGCCGGGGCGGGGCTGGTGCCCAGGTTGCGCACGCGCCAGCGCACGGTGGCAGGCTGTCCTAGCACGGCTCCCGCCGGCTCGAGCGCCAGGGAATCCACCGCGAGATCCGGGGCCCTCACCAGGGTGCCGGTGGCCGCGGCGGTCGCGTTGTTGGCGGTGTTGGTCCCTTCGAAGACGAGCCGGTCGTGGTTCGCGCCGACCACCAGCCGCCAGGTGCCGGCGGATGCGGCGGGGAACAGGACTTGATTGGTGAATCGCAGCGAACCGTTGGCCGGCAGGCTGCCGGACGAGGGGAACACGCCGAGGAGAACGTCGTTTCCCGGCGTGGCGTCCGATGAGAGGAACAGGGCGTCGGACCAGGTGCCGTTTTCCACGGGGGTGCCCCGGTTCGTGATCTCCCACACGACCTCCGCCGACTGCGTCGCGTCCACGACGGCAGGGGGTCGCACCTCGGACACCACCAGGTCCGCGGGTCGGGGGAAGACCAAAGAGCCGCCGTTGAGGTACTCGAAGGTTGTGCCGGTGGTTTCGCTCAGGGCGCCAAACTGGACAGCCACGCCGTCGATGGTGACTTGGGAACGGGTCAAGGCGACCACCTGTGCGGTGGTGACCGAACCGGGGCCGCGGAGGCGCAGCGTGACGCGGTCGAGGACCGTCATGCCGGGGATGGAGATGGAACCACCGTCCCGGACTTCGATCGCGTTTGAGCCGCTCGGGGGGGCGACCAACGGGCCGGTCCAGCCCGAAAGATCGACCAGGCTTCCCGGGTCCTCGGCATAGGCGTCGAGGGCGCCTTGCAGGGCCCCGAGTCGGGGGAGCTCGATCCGGCCGCCTTCGTAGGTCAGGAGCTCGAGTTGGTAGAAATCCCGGACCGCGGCCGTCTGCACGGCCGGCAGGCGCAGGACGGTGCCCGCACCGACGGCTCTGAGCGTGAGGCTGTCGCTCTTGGACCCGACCAGGCGGGTGACGCCGGCGAGGGTGAGGTGAGCACCGCCGCCGACGGTCAGGTCGCAGTCGGTGAGGTTGGTCAAGCCGGGAAGGGATCGGCTGGTCTCCGCGAGGCGCAACTCGGCGTCGGTGAACGCGGTGAGTTGCTCGAGCGGCAGTTGGCCGGTGTTACGTAGGATCACGTCGATCCGGTGCATCCCTGTGACGCCGGGCAGGTGGACCCGGCCTCCCCCGCGCGCCTCGATCACCGACCGTCCCGGCGAACTGTCCACGATCCCGCCGATCATCCCGGAAAGGTCGATCACACTGTCGGCATCGTCGGCGTACACCTCCAGCGATCCACGGAACGACGGAAGGCGGGGCAGTTCGAGACGTCCACCGTCCGTGGCGAAGAGTTCCAGTTGGTAGTAGTCGAGAACCGAGGCGGCCACGGTGTTGGGCAGGCTGAGTCGGCTGCCGGTTCCCTCGGCGGCCAGGTGCAGGCTCGCCGAGTTCGTGCGGCCGATTTCGGTCACGCCGGCGAGGGTCAGTTGGGCCCCAGCGGAAACCGCCAGATCCGCACCCTGCACGTTGGTGAGGCCGGGCAGGCTCCGGGTGGTCCCGTCCAGGTGGAGCTCGCCCCGGGTGAAGGAACGGAGTTGCTCGAGCGGGAGGGCGCCGTTGTCGCGGACGGTAACCTGGAAACGGTCGAACCCCGTGATGTTGGGGAGATCGGCCGTGGCGCCATCGCGCACCTCGATGCTGGCC
>JBBQML010000315.1:0-6031 GCA_038328885.1 Verrucomicrobiota bacterium
CTCCCATCCCCCCACGCAACTCTTCCCCTCCCAGCCTCGCTCGCTACGTCTTCCGATCAAGGAGACTCCACCCCCCATCCCCGACCCCCCGGGAACCTGGGCCAACGTCGACGGCTTCGGTGCCGATCCCAGCGGGAAGAAGGACTCCTCGGCCGCGTTCCAAGCGGCGATCGACTCCGGGGCCGGCACGATCTTCCTGCCCGGGAGCTACAATCTCCGGTCGACCGTCTCAATCCGTGGGAAAGTCCATCGCCTCGTGGGCCTCGGGGGGATGATCAACTACGGAACCGGCCTCCAACCCGACCTCCGGCTGGCCGACGGCGACGCTCCCGTGGTTTCGATCGAGCACCTTGGCCACGTGGACGGCGGCCTCGAGATCGACGCCACGCGGACCTTGGTGCTCCGCAGCATCTCGGATTGCGACCTCCGCATTACCTCACGTGCCCAAGGTGGTGAGCTCTTTCTGGAGGACGTGGTGACGCACGGTCTCAAGCTGCGACGCCAGCGGGTCTGGGCCCGGCAGCTCAACGTCGAAAACGAGGGCCTGCATCTGGAGAACGAAGGCAGCGATCTCTGGATCCTGGGTTACAAGACCGAGCGCGGTGGAACCTTGCTGGCCACCCGCAGGCAAGGCCGCAGCGAGGTGCTCGGTGGCTTCAGCTACACAACCACCGCCGGAAGACTCGCCCCGATGTTCGTGAACGAGGAAGCGGCGGTGTTCGCCTTCTTCGCCGAGATCTGCTTCAACGGCGACCCTTTCTCGACCCTCGTCCTGGAGACCCGTCACGGCGAGTCTCGGACCCTGAGCCGCGGTCAAGGCACCACCCTTCCGTACCTCGGGGGGGGCTCGCCTTGAGCCTCTCCCCCATAGACACGACTCGGTTCCGCGGGTTGAATGAAGTGAACCCGCACCCCGCCCGCCGTCTACGCCAGCCTCATTGCGTCTTCCCCCTCCCATGAACCGAATGCTCCTTCCGCGGCCGCACGGCTTCCGCCCGACCGCGCTGGCCCTCACCCTCGCCCTGGTCGCCCTAGTCCTCCCCGGATGCGGCCCCGCGCCCGAATCGCCAGGAACTTCCGCCGCCGGACCCGGCGCCGGGGCGCCGGCCCCAGGGGGGCCAGCGTCAGCGCTCACCATCGGCGTGGCCTTCGAGACCCTGCAGACCGAGAGTTGGGTTGCCGCCTGGGACAACCTCCGCTCCGAGTGCGCCGCCCGGAACGCCCGGATGATCGGTGCCGTGGCGGACGGCGATGCCAACCGCCAACTCGAACAGGTCAGGAACTTCGTCAACCTCAAGGTCGACGGAATCGTCATCGTCCCGAAGGATTCCAAGACGGTCATCCCCATGATCAAGGCGGCCAACGCCGCCGGGATCCCAGTCGTGCTCTTCAACCGTCCCGCAGACCCCACCGATGCCCCGCACACGGTCATCGCCCCCGACAACTTCTCCATCACCCGCGAAACCGTCCGGTACCTGATCCAGCAGGCCCGGCGTACGGGCAAGAAGACCAAGGCCATGATCCTCGTCGGTGACCTCGGCGACATCAACGCGATAGGCCGCCGCGACGGGTTTGAGGCCGCGGTCAAGGAGGCCGGTGACGCCATCGAGGTGGTGGCCCGCGTGCCCACGGATTGGAACCAGGAAAAAGCCCTCGCGGGGGTCCAAAGCGCCTTCCAGGCACACCCCGACATCGGCCTCGTGTTCACCTCCAGCGATTTCATGTTCCCCAGCATCAAGTCGGTGCTGAGCAACCTCGGCAAATGGAAGAAGCACAACGAACCAGGCCACGTGATCCTCGGTGGTTTTGACGGCGACGCCACCGCGTACCAACTGCTCGTGGAGGGTTACGTCGACGCCACCGGGGTCCAGGACTTCCTCTGGGAGGCGGAGATGTCAGTGAAGACCCTCGTGGAAGCCAAAGCCGGCAAGACACCGCCCGCCCGGATCGACGACCAGGGCTTCGCCATCACGCAGGCGAACCTGAAGGAAATGGAATCGCGCATGTGGGGTGCCGTGGTGGCCAGAAAGCGCCGCTAGATCCGAACCTCACCGGACCCCAGCCGGAAGCCCCGCATGAGCTCCGACGCGACCCTCGTCCAGCCAGGGCTTCTGCGCCGCCTGCTCGCGTCGGAGTCCTTCATACTGTTGCTCGCGCTCGTCTATTTCGCAGCCCTCGCGCCCTTCACGCCAGGGTTCACCTCCGCAGGGAACCTCGAGTCGATCCTGACCACCCTGCTGCCGCTCCTGCTCCTGGCCGTCGGCCAGACCCTCGTCCTGATCAGCGGTGGAATCGATCTCTCCGTCACCTCGACCATCGCGGTGACGAGCGTCGTCGGGGCCCTGGCGATGAACCAGGACAACGGCTGGCTCGCCGGTTCACCGGTTGCCGTGCCGGTGGCGATCGTCGTCATGCTCCTCGCCGGCGGCCTGATCGGACTGGTCAACGGCCTGGCCATCGTCCTTGGCCGCCTGCCTGCTTTCATCGTCACGCTCACGTCGATGATGTTCTTCAGCGGTTTTGCCATCTGGCTAACCCAGTCGAAGGGCATCTCCAATCTGCCCGCGGCTTTCAACGCCCTCGGCGGCCGGGCCATCCTCGCCCTCCCCCTCGCCGCCGCCACCGCGGGGGCGGTCCATTTGCTGCTCCGCCGGACGCTCTACGGCCGCTGGCTCCACGCCGTCGGACACAACCCCCGCACCGCCCTCGTCTCAGGGGTGCCCGTCGACGCCGTAACGATCGCCGCCTACGCCGGCTCGGGGTGCTGCGCCGCGCTGGCGTCGGTCCTCCTCACCGGCCAGGCCGAGACCGGCTCACCGGTGCTCGGCCAGCGGATGCTCCTCGATGTCATCGCCGCTGCCGTGATCGGCGGCGTCAGCCTCTTCGGCGGTCGCGGCACCGTCCTGGGCGCGCTCTTCGGCGTGCTGTTCGTCAAACTCCTGGACAATAGTCTGAACCTCCTCGGTCTCTCCTTCTTCCTCATCCTCATCGTCAAAGGTGCGGTGATCATCCTCGCTGCCCTGCTGGATGCCTGGCGCTCGGGGCTGGGCCTCCGGGCCGCCGAGCCCAGCACCAGGTAACCCGCGACCCCGCATGGCCTCCCCACTCCCGCCTACACCGCCTACACCGCCCACACCGCCCGTTCCTCCCCGCCAGCAGACCCCCCGCCTGCGGTTCGATGGCATCGGGAAGTCCTTCTTCGGAGTTCCGGTCCTCACGCAGATCACCTTCGACGTCCAAGCGGGCCGGATCACCGCAGTCGTCGGCGAGAACGGCGCCGGAAAGTCCACGCTGATGAATCTTCTGGGCGGCAACCTCTCCCCCGACCAAGGCCATATCCTGTTCGAGGGTCGCCGCCACCAACCCCGCTCACCGGCCGAAGCCCGCCGGGCCGGAATCGCGTTTGTGCACCAGGAGCTGAACCTTTTCCCCAATCTCAGCCTCGCCGAGAACCTGGCTTTGACGGACTTCCCCACGCTCCCCGGCCTTCCCCTCATCGACCGCCGCGCCCTCGCCGCCCAGGCCCGCGTCCTGCTCGATCGGGTCGGACTCCCCCTCCCCCCGGAGACCCCCCTTGACCGCCTCTCCGCCGGGGAGCGCCAGTTGGTCGAGATCGCCCGCGCCCTCCGCATCGACGCCCGGGTCCTCATCCTCGACGAACCGACCACGTCACTGACCGCCCGTGAAAGCGCCCGGCTGTTCGAAATCGTCCGCCGCCTCCGGGCCGACGGCCTGGCGATCCTGTTCATCTCGCACGCGCTCGGCGACGTCCTGCGAGAAGCCGACGACATCGTGGTGCTGCGCGACGGGATGCTGGTCAGCACGGGGCCCGCGCGGTCCTTCGATATCCCGAAGCTGGTGACGGCGATGGTCGGCCGGGAGCTGACCCGGCTGTTTCCCGCGCGCCGGCCCACCGACTCCCCCGTCACCCCGGCTCCGTCCCGGGTCCTCTCCGTGCAAGGAGTCTCCCAGCCGGGCATGGTGCGCGACGTGACCTTCGACCTCTTCGCGGGCGAGATCCTGGGCGTGGCTGGCCTCATGGGCGCCGGTCGCTCCGAACTAGCCCGAATTCTGTTCGGTCTCGATCCGTGCGCCACCGGCGAGATCCTGTTGGATGGATCGCCGCTGACCGCCGGGCCGCGGCGGCGCATCTCCCGGGGACTGGCCTTCCTGACCGAGGACCGACGTTCCGAGGGCCTCTGTCTCGAGGCGGCGATCGCCGACAACCTCATGCTGGTCACCCTCCGCGAGCATGCTCCCCTGCCCTGGATCCGCTGGTTGTCCCCGGGGCACCTCCGCGAATCCATCCGGGCGATCCGCCACGCCGTGAGGCTCACCCCTACAGCCAGGGACGAACAACCCGCCCGGACCCTGAGCGGGGGCAACCAGCAGAAGGTGGTCCTCGCGAAATGGCTCCTCGCACGGCCCAAGGTGTTGATCCTCGACGAACCCACCCGGGGGATCGATGTCGGCGCCAAGGCCGAGATCTACCAACTCATCCGCAACCTCGCCGACGGGGGCGCCGGAGTGCTGCTCATCTCGTCCGAGCTCGAGGAATTGCTGGGTCTTTGCGATCGCCTTCTGGTGATGGCCCGCGGCCGCCTCGCCGACATCATCCCGCACGCCGAGTTCACCCAGGAGCGGGTACTCCGTGCCGCCCTGGCCGCGTGAGGTCGACCCCACCATCGCAAGCTGAACAGGCATGGAAACCCGGACTCAGCGGATGACGTTCTTCGCGTTGAACCAGGCGAGCCTGCTGCTCTTCCTGCTGGTGATGGCCGTGTTCGGGTTCCTGCAACCCCGCTTCCTCGCCCCCGAGAACCTGCTCGGCGTCCTCGTCCAATCGTCGTCCACCGCCATCGTCGCACTCGGCATGACCTTCGTGCTGCTGACCGCCGGCGTGGACCTCTCGGTTGGTGCGGTGATGTTCGTGGGCGGGGCGCTGGCGGGCCGTCTGCTCCTGGCCGGCCACTCCCCGGCCGTCGCCATCGCCACGATGCTGGGGGTGGGACTGCTGGCGGGGGCGATCAACGGTGTGCTCATCACCCGGCTGCGGATCCTGGCGTTCATCGCCACCCTCGGCCTCCTCAACGCCGGCCGCGGCCTCGGCCTCTGGATCTCACAAACCCGCGCCATGAACCTGCCCGACGAGTTCACGCGACTCGGCAACCTGCGCTGGCTGGGGTTGCCCATCCCGCTCTGGGTCCTGCTCATGGCCATCGCGGCCGCTCACCTTGTCCTCACGCGCACCGCGTTCGGCCGACAGTTGTATGCCATCGGCCAGAACCCCGGAGCCGCGCGAAAAGCCGGCATCCCCGTCGCCCGCCGCCTCGCCGCCGCCTATCTGATCTGCGGCCTGAGCGCCGGCCTGGGTGGCGCGGTCGCCCTGGCCCAACTCGGTGCCGTCTCCCCCCGCTTCGGCGAATTCTACGAGTTTGATGCCATCACCGCCGCCGTCCTCGGCGGCGCCAGCCTCTTCGGCGGCCGCGGTCAGGCCTTCCCGGGGCCGGTGCTCGGCGCCGTCCTCATCAAGGCCGTGTTCAACGGGCTCGTCATGGTCCAGGCCAATCCCTACCTCTTCCCCCTCATCACCAGCGCCATCATCTTCACCGCCGTCCTCGTCGACGCCCTCCGGGACCGCCTCCTGGCCCACCTCCAGCGCCGCCCCATCTACGTGGACACCGGGGCGTGAAGACCAGGTCGGTCAACGGCCCAGGTGTGCGACCGCAGGTAGCCGCCGAGGGGCTCCGCTCACGGCACGACCGCAACGGCTACCTTCGGTTCGCACGACCTGATGGTGTTAGGCGTTGTGGCTTGGTTTGTTGGAGTCATCACAAAATCATTGCTGCTTTCTGAGCGACTCCAAGGCGAGACCCCATGCACCCGGCGCAATCGGCATACTCTCGCGGCGGGACTTCGCGCTGACCAGACGGACAACCGAGCCATACGCGGCGACGACACCTGCGTCCGGTGGCAGCGACGCCAACCGTGGGGCCAGCACAATGCGGGAAAGCGTATCCAGCACCGTCTC
>JBBQML010000316.1:0-6024 GCA_038328885.1 Verrucomicrobiota bacterium
GACTTCAGAGCGTTCTCGATGACGTCGCGGTAATTCTCGCCGAGCCAGAACGCGCAGAACTCGTTGGCGACGGCGAGCGTCAACTTTTGACCCGTCATGGCCACCGGTTGGATGGGGGCGAACCAGAGGCGAAAAAGCTCCGGGTTGAGGACCTCGCGCAAGGCGGTGAGAGCGCCATTCCAGAGGGTCTGGGCGGGGGACTCCGAGGACGCGACCAGGGATTCCAGATCAACCGGATTCTTCAAGTTATTCACGCGCTTCCCTCGGCTGCGCCATAACCCCGCTGCAAGAGGGCATTTCCAAGGTTTCCGTCGCTCCCGCCAGAGCCTCGCAGGCCGGTGGTAAACTCCTCACATCCTTTTCTTCAACCTTCCTAAGATTCATTGCTCCAGTTACTTGCAGAGAGTTGTTGGGCTCCGTCATCCACCGATGCCACGCCGACGGCGAGCGCTGGGGGTAGTCGGAGCGATGAGGTTTTTAGAAGCGTCGCACCGAACCAGCGAGGCAAATGTATTAACTGTTATCCACCACTTGCTCACAACCGCCGGGAAGGTCGAAAAACGGGGTTCCGGAACGCATTCGGGGACAAAAAAAGGCGCCCCGCCTCCCGGGCGCCCCGTGGACCGCCGGTGCCTTAACAATCGTAATAGAGGAAGAACTCGTACGGATGCGGGCGCAGGCGGATGGCGTCGTGCTCCTTCTGCTTGTGCTCGACCCACATCTCGAGGAAATCGCGCGTGAAGACGTCGCCTTTGAGCAGGAAATCGTGGTCTGCCTGGAGGTGGGCGAGCGCCTCGGCCAGGCTGCCAGGCATCTGCGGGATCTTCGCGTGCTCCTCCGGGGGCAGTTCGTACAGGTTCTTATCCATCGGCTCCCCGGGATCGATCTTGTTGAGGATCCCGTCGAGGCCCGCCATCAGCAGGGCCGTGTAGCAGAGGTACGGGTTTGCCGCGGGGTCGGGCGGACGATACTCGATGCGCTTGGACTTCGGGCTCTCGCTGAAAGTGGGGATCCGGATAGCCGCCGAGCGATTGCGGGCGGAGTAGGCGAGGTTGACCGGGGCTTCGTAGCCCGGCACGAGCCGTTTGTAGCTGTTGACGGTTGGATTGCAGAGGGCGGCGAGGGCTTTGGCGTGCTTCAGGATCCCGCCGATGTAGTACAGGGCCATCTGGGACAGGCCGGCGTACTCGCTGCCGGCAAAGAGGGGCTTCCCCTTTTTCCACAGGGACTGGTGGGTGTGCATGCCGGAACCGTTGTCGCCGAAGAGCGGCTTGGGCATGAACGTTACGGTCTTCCCGTGCTTCCGGGCCACGTTCTTGATGATGTACTTGTATAGCATCATCGTGTCGGCGGTCTTCACCAGCGTGTCGAAGCGGAAGTCGATCTCCGCCTGCCCCGCCGTGGCGACCTCGTGGTGCTGGCGCTCGACGTGGATGCCGAGTTGCTCCATGACCAGCACCATCTCCGTGCGGATATCCTGCTGGGTGTCCACCGGCGAGACCGGGAAGTAGCCTTCCTTGTGGCGGATCTTGTAGCCCAGGTTGGGCATTTCATCCCGGCCGGTGTTCCAAACCGCCTCCTCGCTGTCGACCGAGTAGAAGCAACCGTTGCTTTTATGGTCGTATTGGACGTTGTCGAAGATGAAGAACTCGGCTTCGGGCCCGAAAACGGCGCTGTCCGCCAGGCCCGTGCTGGCGAGGTATTTCTCGCCGCGCTGCGAAATCCCGCGGGGGTCGCGGCTGTAGGCCTCCTTGGTGCCGGTTTCGGCGATCGTGCAGGTGAGGCTCAGCGTCGGCACCGCGCAGAACGGGTCGATGAACGCCGTTGCCGGGTCGGGCATGGCGAGCATGTCGCTCGCCTCGATGGACTTCCAACCGCGGATGGAGGATCCGTCGAACCCGAAGCCCTCCTCGAAGACCTCGGCCGTCAGTTCACGGGTTGGCACGCTGAAGTGCTGCCAGGAGCCGAAGGTGTCCACGAATTTGGCGTCCACCATCTTCGCGCCAGCCTTCTTGGCCATTTCCAATACCTGTTTTGGGGTGCTCATGTGACGGATTGCGAGTGCGGTGCGGGTACGGGTACGGGTACGGGTGCGGGTGCGGGTGCGGGTGCAGTGCGGTTTCGGTCTCGGGCTCAGTCTGGGGTTCAGTTACCGGCTTGGCCTCAGGCTGGCCCTTCGCAGCGATCCGCGAGGTTCCCTGTTGGCCCGGCCGTAACCGGCCGCCGCACCGCATGGCCGCGGGTGGGGGGGCTGGAGACGAGTGGGCCCGTGGGGGTCTCGGCGTGCAAAGCGACCGCATCCTAGAAGGCGGTCCCGCCCTGTAAAGACGGGCCCGGGAAAAAGTCGGAGCCCTCACTGAGACCTTGACTTCCGGTCGCCCAAAACCGTGGTCGTCACCGGCCCGCCGCCCCCTTCAGGTAGGCCAGCACCAGCTCCGGCAGATCGTCGCTGTACCCACCCTCGAGCACCGCGAGGTTCGCCACGCCCAGGCGGCGGACCTCGGTGCCGAGCCAGTGGAAATCCTCCACCTCCAGCGTCTCGTGCGCGATGGGGTCACGGGCATAGGCATCGAACCCCGCCGAGACGATGAGGAGGTCTGGTCGGGTGGCCGCCAGTCGGTCGAGGGCCCGGCGGAGGGTTTTCCGGTAGTCGACACGCGGAAACGCGGGCGCCACGGGGTAGTTGTAGCAGTTGCCGCCCACGTCGGCCGTGCCGGAGCCCGGGTAGCAGGGGTGTTGGTGGACCGAGGCGAAGGCCACCTCGCGCTGCCCGGCGAGGATGGCCTCGGTGCCGTTGCCGTGATGCACGTCGAAATCGAACACCGCCACCCGGCGGCTGCCGGTGGCCTGAGCTTCCAAGGCCGTGATGGCGACGGTGCTCAGGTAGCAAAAACCCATGGCCCGGGAGCTGGTGGCATGATGTCCCGGCGGCCGCATCAGGCTGAACGCCACCTGTCCCCGCCGCGCCATTTCCAAGGCCTTCAGCGCGCTGCCGACTCCCCGCAGCGCATGTTCCCAGATGCCGGGATGCGCCGGGGTGTCGCCGTCGAAGTCCGCTTCCGCCTCCCCCAGCCGACGGAGATAATCGGCGGTATGGGCGCGGAGCAGCGTGCCCGCCTCGACGGCCAACGGCTTGGCCCAGGTGACCGGCAGATCCTTTTGTTCCCGCAGCCGGGCGACGGTGCCCGAGATGCGGGTAGGGCGTTCCGGATGCCCGGCCGAATGGTACTGGGTGCAGCGGTCGTCCGTGATCAGGGTCACGCCGGATGCAACCAAATCCGGGCCCCGCCAACAACCTCGCTGGGGCGTGCGGGGAATGGGTGGGGGCCGACTCAGACGGGCGGCGGGGCACCCGCAGCGAGGGTTCCCGGCGAGCGGCGATTCGGGGCTCCGATCTACGCGCCCTGACCGTTCCGCCCGTGGAATCGCCTCCACGAAACGCTCCTCCCACCGGTCGTAGGTCACCGGCTCCCCCTTGATCCACAGCCGCTTCTCGCGCAATTCGAGGGTGTCGCCCGGCAACCCCACCACTCGCTTGAACAGCCGGATGCCGTCCGCGGGCGATCGGAACGATAGGATCTGGGTTTTCGCGACGGCAGCGAAGTGCCTACTCGCCAGCGCGGCGCGGGTTGGCGAGTCTCTTCGCCAAACCATGGCTGTGAAGTTCCCCCGCATCCCGACTTTGAAGAACGTCGGCGAGCTGCGCGCTCATCTCGCCGCCCTCGGTATCACGATCCCGGTGGATGACACCCTCCTCTCCGGCGGAGCTTCTCCGCTGGCGGGCGCGGTTCCCGGTCTGATCGTCAACGGCAAGTCACCGGGCAACCGCTGGTGCATCCATCCGATGGAGGGCTGGGACGCCCACCCCGATGGCACGCCGAGCGAGGATGTGCACCGACGTTGGCGGCGTTTTGGCGAGAGCGGTGCCAAACTCATCTTTGGCGGTGAAGCGATGGCGGTGCGGCCGGACGGGCGGGCAAATCCCAACCAACTGGTTCTCTCCGGCGCCCACACCGGCGCGTTTGCCGCCCTGCGTGAGGAACTGGTGCGCGCTCACGCCCGGCGCCACGGCGACGCCGGGGATCTCGTGATCGGCTTTCAACTGACCCATTCCGGCCGCTATTGCCGCCCGACGGATCCGAAGGAGTTCGCTCCGCGGGTGGCGTTCCGGCATCCGCTCCTCGACGCGCGGTTTGGCGTGACGCGGGACGACCAGGTTTTCACCGACCCCGAGTTGGACGATCTGGTCCGCGACTATGTGCGCGCGGCGCGGGTCGCCTGGGAGGCCGGTGCCGACTTTGTGGACCTCAAGCATTGCCACGGTTATCTGCTCCACGAACTACTGGCCGCCCATACCCGGCCGGGTCGCTACGGTGGCAGCTTTGAGAACCGCACCCGTATGCTCCGGGAACTGGTCCGTGGCATCCGCGCCGACGGCAACCCGATCGACTTGGCGGTGCGTCTGAGTGCCTTCGACACCGTCCCGTTCCGTCCCGACCCGGCGCAGTCGCAGCCGGGCCGACCTGGCCCCGGGATGCCCGCCGATTACCAATCGTGCCTGCCGTATCACTTTGGTTTTGGCCTGAACCCCGACCACCCGTTGGAGTCGGATCTGGCCGAGCCCGTGCGTTTCGCGAGGTTGTGCGCCGAACTGGGGGTGAAGCTGCTCAATCTCAGTGCTGGCTCGCCGTACTACAACCCCCACATCCAACGCCCCGCTGCCTACCCGCCCAGCGATGGCTACCAACCGCCGGAGGATCCGCTGGTCGGCGTCGCCCGCCAGATGGCGGCTGCGCATTCGATCCGCACCCAGCTTCGGGCGTTGTTGCCCGTGCCCGGCGCCTGTCCCGCCATCATCGGCACGGCTTACTCCTACCTGCAGGAGTACCTGCCGCACGTGGCGCAAGCCGCGGTGCGCGAGGGCTGGACGGATTTCGTGGGCCTCGGGCGCATGGTGCTCAGCTATCCGGAGCTGCCGGCGGACGCGCTGGCGGGCGGCTCGCTGCAGACACGGCTCATCTGCCGCACGTTCAGCGACTGCACCACCGCGCCGCGGAATGGCCTGCCCAGCGGCTGCTACCCGCTGGACGACGCCTACAAGGCGCGTCCGGAAGCCAGTCAACTCCGAGCCATCAAGCGGGAGGCGGCCGGTGTCTGACCTGCGATGAGCCCTGACCCCGCGGCCCAGCGCTCCGAGTACATGCTCTGGGCGAAGACTCGCCAGGCCGCCCGCTTCAATCTTGCCGTCAGCGGTGTCCCGGCGGTGTTCCTGAACGAATTGCCGGTCACGCTCGCCGACCTTGAGTTGACTGGCCCGAGCACCTACGGCTGGCCGCCCCTGCAGGAGGCCCTGGCCCGGCACCTTGGCGTGGCCTCCGACCGGATCGTGCACGCCGAAGGAACCTCGCTGGCGAACCACCTGGCTATCGCCGCCTGCATTTGCCCCGGCGACGAGGTGCTGGTGGAGCAACCGACTTACGAACTCCTGCTGGGCACCGCCCGATATCTTGGCGCCGACATCCGCCGCTTCCCCCGCCGACCCGAGGACGGATTCCAGCCCGACCTCGACGCCCTGCGTCAGGCACTCACCCCGCGCACGCGCCTGGTGATTCTCACCAACCTCCATAATCCCAGCAGTGCGAGGTTAACGGATGACACGTTCCGGTCCCTGGCCGGCATTGCGGCCGAGGCCGGCGCCCGCGTGCTGGTGGACGAAGTCTACCTGGACGCGGACTTCGACGCCGCGCCGCGGACGGCTCACCGGTTCGGCGACCACGTGCTCGCCACCAGCAGCCTCACGAAAGTCTATGGCTTGAGCGGGCTGCGCTGCGGTTGGGTGGTGGCGGCGCCGGACCTCGCCGAGCGGCTGTGGCGGTTGCAGGACCTTTTTGGGGTCATTCCGGCTCATCCCGCGGAGCGGTTGAGCCGGATCGCCTTGCAGCAACGCGGGTTTCTGCAGGACCGCGTGCGCGGGCTTCTGGCCCGGAACCTCCACCTCTGGACCACGTTCCAGGCCAGTCGGCC
>JBBQML010000317.1:0-6022 GCA_038328885.1 Verrucomicrobiota bacterium
GGGGGGTGTTCGCTTCGGACATGACGCGGCCAGCTTACGCGGACCCTCGCGCCGGTGGCGAAGCGGTTTTTCTCGCGCCGGTTCAGGTCGCCGGCACCACGCGTTGCAGCAATCGCGCGAGCGCGAAGAGCACAAGGAACACGCCCCCCCACCAAGGGGTGGGCATGACCGCTAACATGTCGACCAGCACGATGCCCGCCAGCAACGCCGAAACCGCCCGGCGCGGCGCGTCCGCTTCGCGGCGTAGAATGGGACGGACCGCCAGGACGGTCCAGGCCAGCCAGATCAGGAGAGGCAGGAGCACTGCCGACTGCTCCCAGGCCTCGGGAGCGTTCATGCACAAGGCCAGCGGCAGCGGCGCCGCCAGGAAACCCAGCGGCCACCAGCGTTGCACCCCGTGCGTCGATTCCTCCCGCGCGACGTGGCTCAAACCGATGATATACGACCCCAGCACGAGCCCGCTCCACATGGTCTCCCCGACCACCCCCGCCCACGCGGCGGAGCCCGCGACCAGAAACAGCAGGTGCCGGCACAACGCCATGTTCACCGGGGAGAAGGCCACCAGCTTGTGCGAGAAATCGTAGACGACCACCGACGCCACCAGCAGCAAGCCCAGCCACGCCGGTGCCTTCCCCAGCGAGGCCAGCAGCCCCCAGCCAACCACCAGCGCAGCGAGGCCGGCCAACCCGACTGTCAGCACGCCCACCTGCCCCGCCGGGATCGGGCGCTCGGGCCGATGACGCCGATCGAACTCCACGTCGCAGGCATCGTTCAGGAACATGCCGCCGAGGTAGACGCAACTGGCCCCCGCGAGGAGCGTGGCCAGCCTCCCCCCCGGCCCGCCATCACCGAGCAGCCAGGCAGCGAGGCAGTTGGACCAGACGGTCGGCAGGTTGGAAACCCGCCCCAGGATCAACCAGGGACGCAGCTTCGCCCACGCAGGACCGACCTCGAGCAACATCGCCCGCGATCAAACCCGCCCCACCCACGCCGCGTCCACGCCGAAACTGCCTTCGTTTGGAGTGCGCTGCCGGGGAATCGAGCGACGGCCGGTGCGTCCGCGCGACTGCAACTCCCGGCTGGCTTGACGGGGTCGCTCTCGCTTATGCCTCCCGGGACTGTCATCCACCCATGAAGATCGGGCTCATTTCCGACACCCACAACCTGCTCGACCCACGGGTGGAGGAACTGCTCGCAGGCGTGGACCAGTTGGTGCACGGCGGCGACGTCTGCCGCCCCCAACTGATCGCCGAACTGGAGGCGATCGCCCCGGTCACCGTGGTGCAGGGCAACAACGACAGCCACCTCGGCTGGCGCGAAACCGAAGTCCTGGAAATCGCCGGCCGCCGGCTCCTGATCCAGCACATCGTCAACCCGCTGGCCCCCTCTCGCGCGCTGCGCGAGCGCCTCAGGAAGGTGCGTCCGCACCTCGTCGTCTTCGGCCACACCCACGAACCCTTCTGCCGGAACCTCGAGGGGATCCTCTACCTGAACCCCGGTTCTGCAGGCGCACCGCGGTTCGGTCTTCCGCCCAGCGTGTGCCTCCTCGACCTGGATGGTGCGGATCTCCACCCCGAGTTTCTGAGCCTCGACGGCCGACCGCTATGTCTCGCTTCTTCCGGATCCTGATCTGCTTGGCTGGCTGGCTGGCCGGAAGCGGTTCGGCCCTCGCGGCCGTCGCCGGGCCCGGCACGTCCCCCGCCGACCCGCTGCACGCGCTCCACCTGCTGGAACTCCCCTTCATCCTGCGCGTGCAGGCCGTGGAGGGCCTGGGACCGCTGATGAAATTCCTCAGCGCCCTCGGTCCGATCGAGTTCGGCCGTCTGGTGGTCGCCGGGCTCTTCTTCGGCTGGAACCCGCGGTTGGGCGTGCGGGTGGCGGTGCTGCTGCTGGCAACCTTGTGGTTTCGGGAATTGCTCGCCATGGCCCTCCAGTCACCGCGCCCCTACTGGCTCCACCCCGGGATCCAAACCTTCGGCGACCTGTCACTTTCGCGCGCGACCTTCGGCTTTCCCTCCGGCCACGTGCTTGCGGGCACGGCGCTGTGGGTCTTCCTCGCCGCCGAGGTGAAGCGGCCCTGGATGTGGATCGTCACCGTGACCGTGTGCCTCGCGATCGGTGTGTCGCGAGTCTACCTGGGAGTCCATTTCGTGAGCGACGTCCTGCTGGGTCTGACCCTCGGGACCGTGGCCGTGCCGGCCTTCCGGCGGCTGGAACCCGCGGTCGAAGCATGGCTCATCGAACCGCCCTCGCGCCCCGCCGCCATCGGCTTCATCCTGGCCACGGGCGCCGGTATGGTGCTGCTCGGCGCTTTTGTTCGGACGGCATTCACGGCCGGACGGGTTCCTTCGGCCTGGTTGCCCATGGCCGAGCAGGCGCACTCGCTCGCGGGTTACGCCAACAGCGGCGGAGCGTTTTTCGGGATGGGCCTCGGGTTGGTCCTGCTTCGCCCCTTCCCCTTGGCCACCGGTCCCCTCTGGCGGCGGCTCGCCCGCATCGGGATCGCGGGCGGCGTCGCCTACCTCCTCGTGTCCCCGGCGCTCCGCTTGGTGCTGAAGGCCGTGGACCCCGCCTGGCCGGAGACCGCGCGGGTCGGGATCACGTTCACGACGTACGCACTGGCGGCCGCGTTTGGTTGGGGTTTCCTGCCTTGGGCCTTCCGGCGCGTGGGACTGGAAGCCCCGCCGAATACACCGGAAGGCTGATCCCCCGAGGCAGGCCCCAGACTCGCCTCACTCATGCGCGCCCGGTAGGCTGCGGGCCGATGAACAAGGAGCAGGTCGCAGCAATACTGGAGGAGATCGGGGTCCTGCTGGATCTCCAGGGCGAGAACCCATTCAAGACCCTGGCCTATCACAACGCGGCCCGCACCCTGGAGAACCTAACCGAACCCCTGGAGAAGCTGGTCGCCGAGAAGCGGCTCGGGGCGTTGAAGGGGTTCGGGAAGGCCCTGGAGGAGAAGGTCACCACGCTCGTCACTACCGGGCGCCTCCCCTATTACGAGGAACTCAAGGCCTCGATCCCCCGCGGTCTGGTGGAGATGCTCGCCCTGCCGGGACTCGGCCCGCGCAAGGTCAAGAAGCTCCATGACGAACTGGGGATCGCCAGCATCCCGGACCTCGAGGCCGCCGCCCTGGCCAACCGCATCACCGACGTCGATGGATTCGGTGAGGTTTCGCAACAGAAGATCCTTGCCGCGATCGGGTTTCGTCGACAGCACTCCAGCCGCCACCGGCTGGCGGAGGCCCTGGCGATGGCCGAGCCCATCCTCGAGTCCCTTCGCGCCCACCCGGATGTCCTGCAGTGCAGCACCGCCGGAAGCCTGCGCCGCTGGCGCGAGCTCGTGGGCGATCTGGACTTCGTGGCGTCGTCCTCGGCCCCGCGCGAGGTGTTGCAGTCGTTCGTCGGGTCGCCAGGCGTAAAGGCCGTGACCGCCCACGGCGAGACCAGGGCGAGCGTGATCCTGGAGGGCGGCTTCCAGGCGGACCTGCGGGTCGTCAGCGACGCCGAGTTCGCCACGGCGCTCGCCTATTTCACCGGCAGCAAGGAGCACAATGTCGCGATGCGCCAGCGTGCCATTGCGCGCGGACTGCACCTCAACGAGTACGGGCTCTTCCGGGCGGAGGCGGAAACTCAGGACCCGGCGCTGCGCCTTCCCTGCCACACCGAGGAAGAACTCTTCCACGCCTTGGGGCTGGCGTGCATCCCGCCGGAGCTGCGCGAAGACCTCGGTGAATTCGACGCCGCCGAGCACGGCACGCTGCCGCGGTTGGTCGAGTGGACAGACCTGAAGGGTTCCCTGCACAACCACTCCCGCTGGAGCGACGGGCGGAACACCCTCGAAGAGATCGCGGCCCACGCCCGGGAGCTCGGCTGTGCCTACTGGGGGATCACGGACCATTCCAAGGCATCCGTGCAGGCGAACGGTCTGAGCTTCTCGAGGTTGCACTCGCAGCGGCGGGCCCTGGCCACGTTGAACGAGCGGCTGGCCGGGACCGGAACCGACTTCCGTCTCCTCGCGGGGAGCGAGGTCGATGTCCTCAAGGGCGGTCTCGACTACCCGGACGAGATCCTCGCGGACCTCGAGGTGGTGGTGGCCAGCATCCACGTGCCGTCCAGCGATGAGGCGGAAAACACGCGACGGCTGATCCGGGCGGCCGAGAATCCCTGGGTGCACATGCTCGGACACCCGAGCGGCCGCCTGCTCCTGGAGCGGGATGCCTACAAGGTGGACCTGCCGGCGGTGATCGAGGCCTGCGCCGCCACCGGCACCTGGATCGAGCTCAATGCCAGCCCCCACCGCCTCGATCTCGACTGGCGGCTCTGGCTGCAGGCCCGGCTCAAAGGGGTGAAGTGCGTGATCAACTGCGATGCCCACCGCTTGGAGCATGCGGGCTTCCTGCGTCTCGGAGCAGGGGTGGCGCGAAAGGGCTGGCTGCGGCGGGAGGATGTGATCAACACGCTGCCGCTGGCGGAATTGCGGACCGCGCTCGGAGCCAAGCGCGCCCGGGTGGCCGGCGGCACCCGCTGAACCCCGCACACGCCCCACCCGGCGGAGGGCGCCCTCGAATCGGCGCCCTCCCGCCGCCAACCTCCACGGACCCCTAAGCCGGCCCCGATCCAACGGGACCTCCGTCGGGGTCCCCGGGGCGGTCAGATCTGTTCGAAATACCGCCGCTTCTCCCAATCGGTCACCGCATCGCTGAAGGCCTGCTGCTCCAGCCGGGCGTGCTGCGTGTAGAACGTCACGACCGCGTCACCGAAGGCCTTCCTTGCCAAAGCCGAACCCTCGAACCGATCGGTGGCATCGCGCAGGCTGGCGGGGAGCCGTTCCAGCCTCGGGTCGACGTAGGCGTTGCCACGGTATTCCTCGCCGCAATCCAGATCCTCTTCGATGCCCGCGAGGCCGGCCGCCAGCATCGCGGCGAAGGCGAGGTAGGGGTTGGCGTCGGCCCCCGGCATCCGGTTCTCCGGTCGAAACCCGTTTCCGTGACCCACCACCCGGAAGCCGGTGGTCCGGTTGTCGGTCGCCCAGGCCATGCGCGTCGGCGCCCAACTGCCGGGCTGATACCGCTTGTAGCTGTTCACCGTGGGCGCGTAGGCAAGGCAGAACTCCGGGGAGTACTTCATGAGCCCGCCGAGGAATCGTCGGAACAGCCGCGAACCGGCGTGCGCGCGCGCATCCCAGAAGGCGTTCCGTCCGGCTTTCCAAAGGCTCAGGTGGAGGTGGCAGGAACTGCCGGCCTCGGACGGAGCGTATTTCGCCATGAAGGTCACCGCCTTCCCGTGCTGCTCGGCGATCTCCTTCACCCCCTGCTTGAACACCGTGTGCATGTCCGCCATCGGGAGAGGCTCCGCGTAGGTGAAATTGATCTCGTGCTGGCCCCGTCCCCACTCCCCTTTGCTGCTCTCCACGGGTACCCGGGCCGCCGTCAGGCCGTTCCGGATCGCCCGCATCAAGGGCTCATCCCGGGTCGGCTGCATCAGGTGGTAGTCGATCCGGTAGTCGCTCGAGGCCGCGAGGTCGCGATACCCGCCGTTGAACGCCGCGTGGTACGTCTGGTTGAACAGGTAGAACTCCAACTCGCTGGCGCAGTAGCAGGTCATCCCCAGCGCGCGCACCCGATCGAGCTGCCGCCGCAGCACCGACCGCGGGGCCTCCGCCACCAACTCGCCGTCGTGTCGCAGAAAATCGCAGATCACCAGCGCCGACGCCGCCTGCCACGGCAACACCCGGATCGTGTCCAGATCCGGGCGCATCACGAAGTCGCCAAAGCCCGCCTCCCAGTTGGCCAGTTGGAAGCCTTCGAGCGGATCCATCTCGAGGTTCACCGTGAGCAGGTAGTTGCAGCCGTGCGTGCCGTGGCGGGCCACGGATTCGAGAAAATGCCGGGCGAGGAAACGCTTGCCGACCAACCGCCCGAAGGGATCGGGCGCCGCGACGAGTACCGTGTCGATCTGCCCGGCGCGCGCTGCCTTGGTGAGTTCCTGAAGCGTCACGCCCCGACGCTACCGAAGGCCC
>JBBQML010000318.1:0-6011 GCA_038328885.1 Verrucomicrobiota bacterium
AGGGTAGCGAGGGCTGCGGGAAATCGACGCAGGTACGCCTCCTGGCGGGGCGCTTGCGGAAGCTCGGCCGTGCCGTGCGCGAATTGCGCGAGCCGGGCGGGACGCCGCTGGCGGAGGAGATCCGGCAGACGTTGAAGCATAGCGCTGCCGGGGCCGGGATGACGCCGGAGGCCGAGTTGCTGCTGATGAACGCCGCCCGGGCCCAGTTGGTGCGGGAGGTGATCCGCCCGGCCCTCGCCGCCGGTGAGGTGGTGCTCTGTGACCGGTTCGGCGATTCGACGGTTGCCTATCAGGGTTGGGGTCGGCAGCTCGATCTCGACCGGGTGGCCGAGGTGCTGCGGTTCGCGGTGGGCCCGACGCGGCCGCAGTTGACCTTCCTTCTGCGGGTTCCGGAGGACGTGGCAGCGGAGCGCCGGCGCGCGCGCGCGCTGGCGGCCGGGGAACCCGGGCCGGTGGATCGCTTCGAGGAGGCGGGCAGGGCGTTTTTCCAGCGGGTCGAGGCCGGGTTCACCGCCCTCGCCGCGGCCGAGCCGGAACGCGTGCTTGTCGTGGACGCGTCGCCCGGGGTGGACGAGGTGCAGGCGCGAATCTGGAACCTGCTGGCTGGGCGCTGGCCGGAATTGGCCCGCGGGCCTGGCTGAGGACGAGGCGGCACCTGGCGCTAACGCAGCCGGTCGGCCAGATTGCCGGCGTAACCGGTCAACTCGGTGAACGCGACCCCTAGGTCCTCCCCGGTTTCGGACCGCACCTGGCAGGCTCCTTCCCAGTAGGGGACGGCGCCCACGGCACCGGCCAGTTCCTGGTCGCGCGCCAACGGCGTGAGGTCCCATTGGATCCCGCGGCCGGTGTGGGGATCCCGGCCCCGGAGCCGGAGGCCGGAGGGGTATTCCGCGCGGGTGCGGGGACTCCGCCAGTAGTCGAGGGGTTCGAGCGTGAATTCGTGGGCTGCCTGGTGGGTGACCTGTCCATCGCGGTCGATCCAGGCCAGCGTGGAGAAGGGGTCCGTGGTGCCGTCGCGGTGGCGCAGGCGGTAGGCCATGACCTCGCGTCCGTCGTGCAGTTGCACCGAGATCCAATCCCAGCCGGCCTGGTCCGCGGCCAGTTGGCTGCTGCTGAACTCGTGATCCATCCAGGCGACTCCTCGGACGGCACGGCGGGCGCCGGCGAACTCGAGGTGTCCTTCGACCGTGAGTCGCGGGTAGGAGAGGTAGTGGCTGGCGGCGGTGGGTTCGGCGGCCTTGCGGGAGACGCCGTTGGTTCCGAAGACCACCCGTGGTTTCGCCGGTTGGAGCAGGAGATCCCAAGCCGCCTCGGCGCGGATGCCGCCCTGCAGGTGGAAGGCCTCCGGATTGGTACTGGTCTGGGTCAGCGAGGTGTGGTCGTTCCAGACGTGGAGGTGGTGGGTCGCGGCCCCGGCTGCCCAACCCCCGCGGTTCAGGCGTTCCTCGTGGCGGAAACCGCCCGTCGCGACGTCGAGCAGCGCCATGTGGGAGAGGAAGAGTTGGTCGCTGCCGAAGCCCCCGGCAGGGGGTGTGGGTCCGGTCGGGCGAGGCGGGCCGGCCGACCGAAAGAAGGTGGCCTGGAAACCGAATCGGTTGCTCGCCTGGTCCCAGAGATGACCGGTCACGTACCACCACTCGATCTTGAAGTCGGGGTGGCTCCCGTGGTCCTGCGGGAAGGAGAACACCCGTCCAGGCTGGGGCACGGCAAACCCGTCGGGCGTCGTGGCCGGGGGTGGCATCGCCCCGCGGGCTGCAGCCAGCAGGAGGAGGCAGGTGGTCATTCCGATGAGCCACCACATCCCGTCCCCCGGGAGGGGAGACCCGAATGGGTGATGGCGGCGCGGGTTCGGGGGCGACGGCGTCGGGTGGATGGGCGTGGCGGTGTTCATTCCTCGCGGTCGGCGGGCAGATGAGCGCCCCACCGCCCGACGGCGTAGCTCACCAGGGTGGCCCCGGTGAGGACGAGCATCGCCAGAAGCGCGAGCGGGACCAGTGGGGCGGCAAACTCGAGCGTCCAACCGAAGGTCTGCTTGTTGATTACCCGGATCAGCAACCAGCCGAGGGCCGCGGAGGCGGCCAGGCCGACACCCAGGCCCACGCCGGCGACGATCAGCCCTTCGATCGCGGCCATGCCGGCGAGTTCGCCCGGGCGCAACCCCAGGGATCGCAGGGTGGTCCAATCGGCGCGTCGTTCGATCAGCACGCTGGCCAGCGTCAGGGCGAGTCCGAGCACTGCCACGGCAAGCCCGATGACCTCCAGCGCGTAGGTGATGGCGAAGGTCTGCCGGAAGATGCGCAGGATCTCGGTGCGAAGGTAGTGGTTGGTGAACACTTGCAGCCCGGGGTGGGCCGAGAGCCACCTGGCCCGGAGTTCCTCCGCCTGGGCAGGATTGCGCAGCTTGACGATCACGCTCGCCGCCAGGTCCGTCTGGAACCAGCGGGTGAAGTGCCGCCGGTCCACCAGCAGCGAACCTCGCTCGTTGCCGTAGTCGGCGAACACGCCCTCGAGGCGCAGGGTCTGCGGCCCGGATGGCGTGGGGAGGCTGAGGACATCCCCGCGGCCGAGGCGAAACCGTTCGCTGAAGCTCTCGCTGGCCAGCGCGGGCGTGGGGCCTTCGCCCGCCGGGTCGCCCGCGCGAGTCCAGAAGTCCCCGGCGTCCCTGGGCGGTTGGACCCACGCGAGTTGGAGGTGGCGTTGCATGAACCCGAAATCGCCGGCCGCGAGGACGGTGGTGCCGCCCGGCAGGGTGGCTTCGCAGGCTTGCAGGACGTTCGCCTCGGCTACCGCGGGATCGGTGGCGAGCGCCTGCCAGGTGGCGGGTGAGAGGCGGTTGTCGGTGGAGGCACTCTGGGCGCCGGCACTCGAGACATAGAGGTCAGCCTGGAAGGTGCGCTCGATCCAGCCGCGCATCGTCCGGTCAAAACTTCCCACCAGAATGATCATCCCGGCGGTCATCGCCACGGCACAGATGAGGCCCGCGGTCGCCAGGACGTGACGGCCGGAGGGGGTGGTCAACTGGCTGGCCGCGAGCCGCCAGGCGACGGCGTGGCGGCCGAGCGGGCGCACGACGCGGGCGGTTATGGCGAGGATGCGGCCCCCGAGGATACCAGCGCCCACGATCCAACACAACGCGGCTGCGTAGCCGCCGGCGGGGAAGCGGATGCCTCCCGCGAAGCGCAGGGGGGGCAGTTGGGCGCAGATCCAGCCGAGGGCGACCAGGCCGAGCCCGAGACCGGGATGTTGCAGGGCCCAGGCGGCGGGTGCGGCGGCGGCGTGGCGCGTCAGGAGTTGGGCGGGAGGGGTGGTGGCGGCGGTGCGTGCGGGCCACCAGCCGGCGAGCAGGCTGGCTCCGATGGCGAGCCCCAGGGCTCCGGCCAGTTCGCCGACGGTCAGGGCGGCGCTCTCCGCGCTGGTGGCGTAGTAGAGGGCGTTGACCGTCCGGCCGACCAATTGGACGGAGAGTTGCGCGCCGGCCCAGCCGAGTGCCGCTCCTAGCACCCCGCCGAGCGTCCCGAGAGCCGCAGCCTCCAAAAGCCAGGCATCCCGCAAGCTGGCGGTGTCGACGCCGAGTGAACGCAGGATCCCGATCTCGGCGCGTCGGCGCACCACCGCCCCGTCGAGGGCCTGGACCACGAGGTAAAGCCCGACGAGCAGGGCGAGCAGGGAGAGGATCGTGAGGTTAAGGCGGAATGCGCGGGTCATGACCGCGCCGGTGGCCCGGCGATCCGAGGGCGCCAGCACCTGCCACCGACCCGTCGCGGCGGCGTCCTCGCCCGCGGTGGGTTGGCCAACCGGGGAGTCGGGCGCGCCCGGGGGAGCGAGCCTGCTCCATTCTTCCAATTGGCTTCGCAGTGCAGCCCGCCGCATTTCAACCTCGGGGCCGGCTGCGACCCGGAACTCGACGCGCGAGAGCCAACCGGTGCGCCCGGTGGCTCGTTGGAGAGCGGGCAGATCCATCACCAGCAGGCTGGCCGGGGCCTCCGGCTGCCCCGTCCGCGGCGGGATCACGCCGACGACGGTGAGGGGGACGATTCGTTCATTGATCACCAGGGGAAGGACGCTGCCGGGGCGCAGGTCTTGCCGCCGGGCGAGGGCCGCGCTGAGGAAGACCGACTGCGGGTCGCGCAGGATTTGCCAGACCCGCCCGTCGGAGGGGCCGGCGGAGGGGACGGCGCCGCCGGCCTCACGTTCACCTTCGGCGGTTGGTGTTTCCTCCTCGTTCCCGGCGAACCAGCCGGGGGACCGCGCGCCGGCGGCACCCGTCGCCGCGGCATCCTCCCGCCCGATGTTCTGGATGCCGATGAGGTCGATACCCAGCAGGCGGTAGGTGGCGCGGCTGCCGATGGTTTCCGCCCCGGCGCGGGGTGGCTCGGTGGCGGTGGACTCCACCACGGGCACGATGTGCACCGGGCTGGGCCCGAGCCGGGAGCGGAGTTCCCCCAGCACCGACTCGGGCAGGTCGCCGGCACGGGCCTGGATCAGCCAGTCGCTCTCGGCGCTCACGAGGTCGGTGAAATGCTGGAAGCTGGCGGTGGCGGCGCGGTTGGCCAGGCGGATCGAGAAGTAGACAGCGACTCCCAGGGCCAGGATCAGCACGAGCAAGCCGGTCTGGCCGGGCGACTCGCGCCAGTGCCGCAGGGTGAAGCGGCGCCAGAGCAGCAACAGGATGGCGGATCGGCTCATGCGGGACGTCGGCAGATCGTCTCAACCCGTGTGGCGTTCCTCGGCGATCACCCCGTCCCGCAGCGTCAGGGTGCGATGACAGATCGCCGTGGCCTCCGCGCTGTGGGTCACGAGCACGAGGGCCGTGCCGGTTTCATCGGACAGCTCCCGGAGCAAGGCGAGGACGTTCATCCCGTTGGCCGAGTCCAGGTTGCCGGTCGGTTCATCGGCCAGGAGGACCGCGGGTCGGTGAACGAGCGCGCGTGCGATCGCGACGCGTTGCTGTTCCCCGCCGGACAACTGCGCGGGGCGGGCGGAGGATCGGTGGTCGACGCGGACACGCGCGAGGAGTTCCCGGACGCGCGCCTCGCGTTCACGCGGAGGGACACCATTCAACTGGAGCGGCAGTTCCACGTTCTCGAATGCGCTCAGCGTCGGCAGGAGATGAAAGAACTGGAACACGGTGCCCACCCGGGTTCGGCGCACCCGGGCCAGGCCCGCGGAGTCCAGCGTCTCCAGGGTGTCGCCGCCGATCCGGATGGAACCGTGGTCCGGCCGGTCCACGCCGCCGAGGCAGTTGAGCAACGTGGTCTTGCCGCTGCCGGACGGGCCCATCAGGGCAACCCGTTCACCACGACGGACCGTCAGGGAAATGCCTCGCAGGACGGTCCGGCCCTCGTAGGACTTCTCCACCTGCCGCACCACCACCACGGCGACCGCAGCAGCGACCGGCGACGAGTCGCCGGCCGCTGGGTGTACCGACAGCGGGTGGTGATCGCCGGATCGACTCGGAGACATCGGGGAGGATTTGGGGGTCTGGCCCATCGGCCCCCAGTCATAGGGCGGCTTGGGGCTTCTGGCCACTCGGCGCCGTGATCCGCGGGTCACGGCCATCAGGGTGGTTGAAGGTCCGGGAAGATCGTCCCGGGTTAGCGGTTACCGGCGTGGGTGGGGGCACGGACGCCGATCTCCCAGGCCTTCTCCGGGAGCGGCAGGACCTGCTCCACACCACCCGGCCAGCGGACCCACAGCGCCGCGGGCGCGCCGGACAGACCCAGGATTTGGGTGGCGGCGTCCTGCGAGCCACTGCCGGACCCGGCTCGGACCTCGCGGCACGGACCAAAACGACCGCCCGCGTAGACTACTCGCAGTTGGGCCCCGACCGCGGTGGGGTTGGTGCGCGGACCCTCGAGAGTGATGCGGAGCCCCCGTTTGCCGCCCTGATTGGCGAACAGCCGCGTCGGGCCGTTGTTCTGGCCAACGGCCGGGGGCCCCGCGCGCGGGTGGGGGGGGAAGGGCCCCGGGCCCCCCGCCCGCGAGGGGGTAAGGCCCCCCCCCCCCCCCCC
>JBBQML010000319.1:0-5921 GCA_038328885.1 Verrucomicrobiota bacterium
ATACGCTCCGGCAACGATCGGGAAATCAAGTAGTTCAGGAAGGAACCCCAGCCATGGCCTCCACCTCTCGTTCCGTGTCACCTCGTTCGCTCGCGGCGACCCAATCCGGGCTGCGCCTGATCGCCCGGCTGGCCTACGCGCTCATGTTCGCGGGCATCCTGGTTCTGGCGTTGTCCGGCATCGGGACCTTCGCGCTGGGGCAGGCTCCCATGACCCACTGGGTCCTGATGCTCCACGTCGCCGCCTCCGGGATGTTCACCATCGGGTTGACCGTGGTGGCTCTTACCTGGACCGACGAGGTGTGCCGGCGGGGCGGTTTTTCCGCGTTCCTGTACTGGCTGCTGCTGCTGTCCGGGGTGGTGGTGATTCTCTCCGGGGTGGTGCCGATGACTCCGCTCTTCGGGACGGAGGGCCAACATTTGCTGTACCTGACCCACCGTTACAGCGGGATGGTGGTGGGCGTCGCCGGGGCGCTGCATCTGCTCACCGCGCGCTCGCGGTGAGGGTCGCCGCATCGGACCTGGGACCGCGGACCGCGCTTCTCCCGGAGCGCAGCGGCGTGCCGTCGCGGGAGTCCTGATTCTGGATTCAGAGGGCGGATTTCTCGAGGGTTGCGTGGCCTCGGAACCGTGTCGGCGTGCTCCGCTGCGGTCCGCTCGGGAACTGCTGGTGGCGTGGGTGGGACGTGACTTGGGGCGGGTGCGGTTGGTAGCGTTTCGGACCGTCACGCAGGTCCGGCCATCGCCTTCCATGAAACGAGTTCTCTCCTTGATGATCTGGGGGGCTGTCGTGCTCGCCGGGGTCTGGGCTTATGTCATCCTGGCCACGCACCGGCACGAGCCGATCAACTCCTCCACGGTCCTCATCGCCGCGCTGTGCAGTTACGCGATCGGGTATCGCTTCTACTCGAAATGGATTGTGGCGCGGGTGTTGGCGTTGGATGACCGGCGGGCGACTCCTTGCGAGGTGCACGAAGACGGCCGGGACTTCGTGAAGACCAACCGATGGATCGTGTTCGGTCACCATTTCGCCGCCATCTCCGGTCCGGGGCCGTTGGTGGGGCCGGTACTGGCGGCCCAGTTCGGGTATCTGCCGGGGACCCTGTGGATCCTGATCGGGGTGGTGATGGGTGGGGCAGTGCAGGACCTGACGATCCTCGTGGCGTCGATCCGGCGGGACGGCAAGTCGCTGGCCCAGATGCTGAAGGAGGAACTGAACTCGCTGGCTGGCGGCGTCGGGTTGGTGGCCATCCTGGCCATCATGGTGATTCTGCTGGCCGTGTTGGCGTTGGTCGTGGTGAACGCGTTGGCGGAGAGTCCCTGGGGTGTCTTCACGGTGGGGGCGACGGTCCCGATTGCGCTGTTCATGGGGGGCTATCTTCGGTTCTGGCGGGTGGGGAAGATCCTCGAAGTCTCGTTGATCGGGGTGATCCTGCTGCTCCTGGCGGTTTGGGGTGGGCAGTTCGTGCACGCGAATCCGGCGTGGGCGCGCTGGTTTCGCCTCCCCGCGGAGCCGCTGGCCTGGGCGGTGATCGGCTACGGGTTTGCGGCGAGTGTGTTGCCGGTGTGGTTGCTGCTGGCTCCGCGCGATTACCTCAGCACCTTCATGAAGCTGGGGACGATCATCGCCCTCGCGGTTGGCACGCTGCTCGTGTTGCCGGACCTCCGGATGCCGGCGGTCAGCAGCTTCGTGGATGGGTCGGGACTGGTCGTTCCCGGTTCGGTTTTTCCGTTCTGTTTCATCACCATCGCCTGCGGTTCGATCTCGGGATTTCACGCCCTGATCGCCAGCGGGATCACGCCCAAGATCATCAGCCGGGAAGGGCACGCGCGCTCGATCGGCTACGGCGCCATGCTGCTGGAGTCCCTGGTGGCGATCATGGCGATGATCGCGGCATGCACGATGGATCCCGGGGTCTATCTGGCCATGAACGTGAAAGGGGTGGGGGCGGACCGCGCCGCCGCGGACGCCGACACCATTGCGCGCATCGAGAACAGCGGCTTCACGGCATTGGTGCCGGTGGAGGGGCGGCATGAACTCCGGCCGGTCACGGTCTCCGCGGAGGAGATGCATCGGCTGGCTGACGAGATGGGTGAGACCACCCTGTTCGGGCGCACGGGCGGGGCGGCCACGCTGGCTGTGGGCATGGCCATGATCTTCGCCAAGCTGACTTCGGGACGGTGGCTGGACCTGTGGTACCACTTCGCCTTGATGTTCGAGGCGTTGTTCATCCTGACGACCCTGGATGCCGGCACGCGGGTGGGTCGCTACCTGATCCAGGATGGCATCCGCCAGATCTCGCCCCGGTTGGGGGACATCCGGAACGTGCCGGCGAACCTGCTGGCGAGTTTCCTGATCGTCGCCGCCTGGGGTTGGTTCCTGATCAAGGGTGTCCGGGACCCGGAAGGTGGCATCAAGGCGCTCTGGCCGATTTTCGGGATCGCCAACCAACTGCTGGCCAGTATCGCGCTCTGCCTCGCCACGACGATTCTCCTCAAGATGCAACTGCAACCGCGGGGGGGCCCGACCGCGCCGGGAGCGATCGCGGGGCGCGGCGGGGTGGGGAGGCCGGTCGTGGCGCTGGTGACCCTGCTGCCACTCGTCTGGCTGCTTGCGGTGACGGTGACCGCCGGCGTGCAGAAGATCTTCCACTCCAGCCCGAGGATCGGATTCCTGGCGGCGGCGAAGGCGGCGGAGGCGGCGCTTCCGGCCGTGGAAGCAAAGCGCGAGGCGGCGCGGGCCGCCGGCGAGCCCGCGTCGCTCGCGGCCGCGGAGAAGGCGGTGGGCGTCAATCGGGTCGGGGCCAACAACCACCGCGTCGACGCGTTCGTCACCGGGTTTTTCCTCATCCTGGTGGCGATGGTGGTGGGGTTGAGCCTGCGGGAGTGGCTGCTGCTGCTGGGCCGGCGGAAGCTGGCGGAATTGCACGAAACGCCGCCCGTGTGGCTGCCCGAGTATGCGGTGGCGGGGGGGGGCGCCGTGACTGGGATGGGGGTGATCGCGCTCGGGTTGCTTCTGCTGAGGGAGTTGACGGGGGAAGCCCAGTTCCAACGGGAGTGCCGGGTGGCGGCGGTGGATGGGCCCTCGGCGCGATGTCCGAAGGTGCGCCCCGCCGGGCCCGTAAAAGCGGGTGACGCAGGCGACGCGGGCGATGCCGAGCGGCGCCGGTGGGTGAAATCCGTGGACGAACGTTACCGGGGCATTCGCCGGTGCTGTTGAGGGCCGTTGGAGGGTTGGGCGAGGCTGGGAGTGGTGTGAAGTTTCCCGGGACGGGCCCCCAAGCGGATAGGCAGGCGAACCGGCGGTTCCCCGAGACAACGAAACCCTCCCGGACTGCCCTTCAGGGTCGGGCCTCCGCGACCGGGGGCATCAGGCCGGGGAATGCGGCGCGGGCCTCCGGCGAGAACGGGTCCATACGGGCGGCCATGGCCGCGTCCGGCCCTCCGCCCCCCTGCCGCCAGAACCTTGCCTTGTAGGGGTTGACGCGTGGCGGAATGACCTCCTCGTTGACGAGACCGGCCTGCACGCTCTGCCACCAATCGGCGTGTGCGGCACGGAACTCCGCGACAATCGCTGGGAAGCGGTCGATGACGTTGTGCTGCTCGCCGGGGTCCTGGGCCAGATCGAAGAGTTCGGAATTGTTGACGAACCGGAAGCGGGGACTGCGCACGGCGGTCTGGCGGAACTGCGATTCCGCAGCCTTGCCACGGTTCCAGCGGCCGAGGTGAGTGAAGAGCAGTCGATCCGACCAGGGCGCGGCGGGATCGCGAAGGAGCGGCACGAGGCTTCGGCCCTCGAGCAGTGACTGGAGGCGGGCTGGGACGCGCGCACCGGCTAATTCGGCGAGGGTGGGGAGGACGTCGAGGTGGGCCGTCAACTGGGGGCGATCCCCGGGAGTCAACGTTCCGGTCCAGCGCCAGAACGAGGGGACCCGCGTACCGCCCTGATAGGGGCCGCCCTTGGCTCCGCGCATGCCGGCGTTGTAGAGGCTGGGCACCGAATGCCCGTTGTCGGTGAGGAAAATGACCAACGTGTTGGTGGTGAGGTGCCAGGCGTCGAGTTGGTCGAGCAGCCGCCCGACCTGGGCGTCCGCGTGCGCGATCATGCCGTAGTACGAGGCCTGGTTGGTGGTGAGGCCGCGGGCCAGGTAGGGCGCGACCCAGTCCGCGCCGGGGCTCACGAATGGGTCATGCGGGGCGTTGGGCGTGATCAGGGCGAAGAAGGGTTTTCGGCGATGGCGTTGCTGGTCCATCCACTGCAGGGCCTCGTCGAAGAAGACCGTGGTGCAGTAGCCGCGCGATTTCACGAAGCGGCCGTCCCGGAGAATCCAGGGGTCGTGGTAGGAGTTGCCCGGGGCGTCGCCGCAGCTCCCCGGGTAGGTCTGGCCGATTCCCCCGCCGCCGTGGATCGTCGTACGCTCGAACCCGCGTCGGGCGGGGTGCCACCGGGGCTCATCCCCGAGGTGCCACTTGCCGAAGAGGCCGGTGGTATACCCTGCGGTCTTCAACACCTGGGCGAGGGTAGTGGCGCGGGGGGGCAGGCGTTCGCGTTCGGCGATCGTATGGGTGACCCCGGAATGAAACTCGTGGCGTCCCGTGAGCAACGCGGCCCGGGTGGGGGCGCAGGTGGGGCTGACGTGGAAATCGGTGAACCGCACGCTGGCGGCGTGCAGGCGGTCGAGGTGGGGCGTCCGCAGGATGGGGTTGCCGTGGCAGCCCAGTTCGCCGTAGCCCTGATCGTCCGTCATCACCAGGACGATGTTGGGCCGGGGGGCGGGTGGAGCGGCGCGCAGGGCAGGGAGGATTGCGACCAGTGCGAGGCACGACGCCCACAGGATCCGGGCGGGGCACAGGAAGGTTTTCATGGGGCGGCGGGGGAGGGCCTCATTATGCGCGGTGGGGGAAGCGGTTACAGCCTGTTCTTGGGCGGACTGCCCGGCGGATGGCTTGACCGGGCTACGGCCGGCTTTGAAGCTGGTCTGGTCCTTTGACCATGCCGATCAGCGAACCACTCCTCCGCCGCATCCGGGAAATCGTGGGTCCGGACAGCGTGCTCACCCGTCGCGAGGATCTCATTGCCTACTCCTTCGACGGCACCGCGGCGTTGCAGCAGATGCCCGGTGGGGTGGTGTTGCCGCGCACGACGGCCGAGGTGGCCGGGATCCTTCGGGCGGCGGGTGAGACCGGGACCGCGGTGGTGACGCGCGGCTCGGGGACGGGCCTCAGCGGAGGCAGTCTGCCTTCGCGGGACTGCCTGGTGCTCTGTCTGGTGCGCCTCGACCGGATCCTGGAAGTGGACGCCGCCAATCTGACGCTCTTCGCCGAGGCGGGGGTGACGACCGTCAACATCGCCGAAGCGGCAGCCGCAGCGGGGCTTTTCTACCCGCCCGACCCGGGATCGATGAAGATCTCGACCATCGGCGGCAACGTGGCGGAGAACTCCGGCGGCCTGCGCGGGCTCAAGTACGGCATCACGCGCAACTACGTGATGGGACTGGAAGTGGTTCTTCCGGACGGGGAAGTGCTCTGGACGGGGAACAAGTGCGTGAAGGACGTCGCGGGGTACTCCCTGCGGGATCTCTTCGTCGGATCCGAGGGAACGCTGGGGGTGATCACCCGGGTCCTGCTCAAGCTGCTGCCGAAGCCGGCGTCCAAGTGCACGATGGTGGCCACCTTCGACCGGATGGATCACGCAGCGCAGACGGTGTCGGACATCATCGCGGCGAGGATCATTCCCTGCACCCTGGAGTTTCTCGATCGAACGACCATCCGGTGTGTCGAAGAATTCGCCAAGGTCGGGCTGCCGCTGGACTGTGAGGCGCTGCTTCTGATGGAGACGGACGGGCACCCGGCGGCCGTGGCGGAGGAGGCGGCGGGGATGGAGTCGCTCGCGCGGAAGAACGGTGCGATCGAGGTGCGGGT
>JBBQML010000320.1:0-5917 GCA_038328885.1 Verrucomicrobiota bacterium
GCCTCGTTCAGGAGGCGGCACACGCGGATGACGGGGGATTCGGCCATGCGGACGGGATCACCAGAGGCGCGGATTCGCCTGCGAGCGGCGCCACTGTTCGTAGGCTTCCCGGGTCCGGGCCTTGAAAACGAATCCGCGCGGCCGTGGAAAGGGATTGAGTTCGTCCGCCCAAGCCTGCAATGCCGCCGCCCGTAGCAAAGCCTCCGCCGGCGGCAGGGGCGCACCGGCGGTCAGCTGGGATCTTCGTCGGCCCACGACCTTCACGAGCCCAGACTAAGGGGGTCGAGCCGCGACAGCCAGCCCGGACATGGTCCGGCAGGGAGTTCGAATGGTGGAGCCAGGTGAGTCTTAGGGTCACATCTCTGATTTTGACAATCCCGTTGATTGAGGCCAACCGCGTGGAATCGCGCGCCCCCCCCCCGGGGGGGGCGCCCACGGCCGGCGGGGAAAGAGCCATGTGGCAACTTCGGAGGGGTGACCCCAAAGGACCCCCCTGCTGACGAGGCATTCAACGATAACAGGAGCCAGGGAGCGGGTTGTAGGCGGGCGAAAGGAGCCGAGGAAGTCTCAAGACTTGCAAGGACGCCAGGACCACGCCATGGTTTTGGCGTGAACACGGTCGTCCACCTGGATGGTTCCAATCGGATCATTTTGTCACGGGAACTGCGTCGCGCCGCCGGAATTCCGCGTGGGCAGACGCTCAAGGCCTCGGCGACGCCGGGCCGGATCGTGTTGGAGATCCCAGCCAATCCATCGGGTCGGGTGCTCAAGCGCGGAAAACTGAAGGTGTGGACGGGAGCGGTGCCAGCCACACCCATTGCCGAGGCGATCGAGGGTGTGCGGCACTACGAACGATGACCTTCCTGGATACCGGCGTGTTGGTCGGAGCGATCTTGCAGCACCACTCGGAGCACGCGGCATGTCGCGAAGCACTGGAGGATTTCGAACATCCGTTCACCGACGCGCATGCCCTTGCCGAGTGCTTTGCGACCTTGAGCGCCTTCTACAAGGTCCCACCCGACGCCGCGGCGGAACTGACCCTGGGATTGCTGGATGTGGTGGAGGTAGAGCCATTTCCACTCGGTGACTACGTGACGGCCATTCGCGAAGCGCGCAACCGGGGCGTGATGGGTGGGGGTATCTACGATTCGCTTCACGCCACGTTCGCACGGCGCAGGGGGGCCAGGACCATCGTCACGCGAAACCCATCCCACTTTACCCACGCTGCGCCCGATTTGGAGATTCTGACACCCTGAGAGGTTAGAAGGGGAGATTCAAGATGGCCTCTGGGGCCCGGCAGGGAATGCGGTGGGGTCAAACATTCATTTTTGACATTCTCTCAGTCGCCCGACGGGTGAACCGCCAGATCCGGACGGTTCATCGCCTGCTTCCCGAAGGCAACGGGGTCGAGTCGCTGGTGATCGAGGATGAAAGGGGGGTATTTCGCGGTCCGCCATGGTGGACATCGAATCGTCAGGTTGTTTCAAGAGGGCTCACGTCAGACCTCCGGAAAGAGGAATTCCACATCGGTCCACGCGGCGAGGCGGCGGTCGTTCGTCAAATGTCGGATGCCCAGAACGGCCGCTTGGGCCCGGATCAGGAAGTCCGGCAACACCGGGCTGTCGCCCTTGGCCGGGCGGTGTTTGCGGAACGCCTGCCCCGCACGCCAGGAGGCATCGAAATCGAGGTCGATGCGGATGAATCCCTTGAGGGCCTCATCGACGGCTTCACGAGTTCGTGCTCCGTCCGCCAACTCGCCGTAGGCGACCGAACTGACGGCCAATTCGTCCCGTCCGGCCCAGCCCCGGATGGCGGTCCAGCAGGCGCTGTGATGGGGGTGCGCCGAGTCCATCCAGGCTACGAGCACCGACGTATCCACGAGGATCACGGACGCGTGCTCCGGAGTAGTTCCTGCCCGGAGTCGTGCCCATCCCATGAGCCGGCATGGGCGTCGATGTGTTCCTGCATCGCATTCGACGTCGGCTTTTGTCGTCGGACGAACTCCGTCGCTGCCCGCCGTCCTGGGACGACCCGCAGATCGCCCTGTATTTGCGCGGGAATTGCGAAGGTTCGCCCCGTTCTCCCGAGGCACGGGTATCGGTCTTCAAAGCCGCCGACCCGACCTCAAGGTCGGGTGGAGTGTTCGATTCGCTCCTTCTCCGCCGATGACCCCACCGCCCTCACGGAATCGCGCCACCGGGAGCGTTGCTCTGGACCCGGAAGAAGCGACTCCCGGCCGCCAGAGGGACCGAGGCACTGGTGGTGGATGTGGTGAGCACCGTGGACCAAGCGCCCCCCAGGGCGGTCGTCGCCTGGACTGCGTACGGTGTCTGGCCACCGGTCCAGGCGAGTGCGATCTCCTGCCCCACGATCCTCGCCACTCCCAAGGTAGCCGGCCCAGCAGTCACGCCAGCGGTCAGCCGGATGTTGTCGATCGCCACCGTCTCGGTCCACCAGGTCGTGGCGGCGCGGATCTCGATGATCAACTCGGTTGCCGTGGGCGGGATGTCGTACGTGAAGTCTGCAAACTGCCGGGTCAACCGGCGCGAATAGCCCTGCTTCTCGTCGGCCAGCCAGGGCTGGATGGCGTTCTGGACACCCCGGAAATGGGCCAGGATCACCGGAGCGCTCGCCTCACCATTCGGGTGGATCACCACGTCGAGGTGATCGCTATCCTCGAAGTCCACCACCGTCGCCGCCAGGGCCACCGTGAGGTGGACGTTCTGCTTGCCCGTCACGTTGACGGGGTTGAGCCGCACGCTGCGATAGGTCAGGCCGTCGGGGTACGTCCATTTGTTGAGGCCGGATCCTCCCAGGAAGCCGGTTCCTTCGAACCCGAAGAACGCGCCACCGTCGTAGAAGGAGCCAGGCGGCGTATCGTTCGGGCCGTTCGAAGCCACGATGAGCGGTTCCTGGCGCTCCACGTTCGCCCCCGTGGCCCGGTAGGCCGTGACGGAGGCGGCCGCGCTGAGTTGGACGGGTGAGGCCGCACCATCGGCTCCCAGTACCTCCCAGTACCCCGAGGCGAGATCGTCGTCCGGCACCGTTCCCTCCACGACCGCCACCGACACTTCCAGGCTGCCACCGCCGCTGGAATTGTACGACCGCACCTGCAGATCGTAAGCGCCGGCGGTCCCGAAGGTGACGTTGGCATAGACGATCTGGTGGGCGTGCGGGCCTGCGTCCTCGATCACCGTGTCCTCCGCGGTGAACCCGTTGCGGTCGCGGTCGATCTGGAGACGGGCGCCGTCGTCGGAGCCCAGCGCAAACCGGTAGGTGCCCGCGGTCGCCACCTGCACCTTTCCGGTGACCACCAGGCCCCAGTTGCCGGTGTAGCCGCCGGGCAGGGCGTTGTCGTAAGTCCATTGGCCCGCGCTCGCTTCCGAGAAGTCGAGCGCCGTGACTTCGCCGGCGGTCTTCTCGTGTTCCTTGGAACCGGCCACCACGGCATCGAGGTCGGCGAGGCTGCTGATCGACGGCGGCACGATGCGCGTGACGGAGGCCACGGTCGTGGAATTGGTGGGCAGAAAACTGCCGATCAGCTCGAAAGTCGCGCTGCCGGTGAAGGCGTTGAAGGTACCGGTCTTTCCCCCCGCAGCGGGATGCGCGGAGGCGTTCACGGTCACCTGCCCCGGCTCGAAAGCGAGCGAGGTGCCGATGCTCCCGACCAACATGTCGTCGTAGTCGGTGGCATTGATCACCAGCACGGGCTGGGTGCGGAGTACGAAGCGACTGGGGTTGTTGGCGCCGGGACCGTGGATGAAAAGGTCGCCCACGACTTCGAAGTCGTTCGGCGTCGCCGCCGTGTCGTCCTCCAGCACGGTGTGACCCAGGGCGGTGAGCCGGTCCGCCAACCCCTGCACCGAGGCGATACTGGGGTTCACCACCACCTGGGCGGCTTTCTTGCTGTTCAGCAGCCAGTTCACGGTTGAGTCGAACAGCTTCAGGACATCCTCGCTCGCTCCCGAGGCATCCTCGCCCCGCCAGGTCAGGATCGCGCGGCGGCCTGGAATGTCCGGGTTACCGGTGAAGGATACGTTGAAGCTGTGCTCCCAATAAATAGGCCCCTTCTGGTCGAAGTTGCCCAGGTCGGCACGGATCCGCTCCGGCTCGTAGAGATCCCGGCCGGTCAGAGTGTAGCGCTTCGGCGTGGCGGCCTCGCCGTCGGTGTTGAAGCCTTCCTGGAGGAGAATCTCCTGGGCCTCCAGCAACCTGGGGGCGACGAGAGTCGCGGCGATGCCGAGAGCAAACGTCCAGCGACCGAGTTGGGTCTGGTTCATGAGAAAAGTGCGGCGGTTCGGCGGTTCTGTTTGGGCCACTGCGAAACCGGAACGGAAGCCGGCACCGAGGCACCTGCCGCCGACGGCCCGCTGCCATCGCACGGGAAGCCCTCCAAGCCAGGCAGACGCGCCCCGGGCACGATCGCCAGTCCGACAGTGGATACCGCTCTTGTGCCGGGACCGGGGTTTGGGGTCAATTGTTTTTTGATTATTCCAATTAGTCTTGCTGCTCCACGACCCGGCGATTTGTCATCCCCACAATCCGCGTGATTCGCCATCCTGTTCAGCGCGAGTATCCGGCCGTGACCCGTCCTTCCGAGTCCCTCACCCCGGAGCCCATGCCTGACGGGCTGCTCGCGCGCGCGCGGACTGCCGGGTTCACGCTCATCGAGCTCCTGGTGGTGATCGCCATCATCGCGATCCTCGCGAGCCTGCTGCTCCCGGCCCTCTCGCAGGCCAAGGAACGAGCCCGCCGGATCACCTGCATCAACGCCATCAAGCAACTGACCTACGCGGTGATCCTTTACTCCGACGATCACGACAGCCGCTTCATGCGCGACGGCCACCGCGACCCCCACTGGGTCGGCACCCCCTTCCGCAACATGGTGCATTCGAACTACAGCGTTCCCCGCGTCCAGTTCTACTGCCCGTCGAACCGCTCCTGGAACCGGGACGACTTCTGGAAATGGCCCGGTGAGGAGAATTCCGTCCTCGGCTACATCCACTACGTGGGCGAACCGAACTGGAACGAGACTCCAAGTTACTACCCCACACGCCTCACCAACCAGCCCATCTTCGCCCTCCGAAGCACCGACACCCCCCACTACCCGATCCTCTGGTCGGACATCAACCGGAAGCTCTCCGGCTCGTGGTTCCGTCCGGGAGATCCCAACCCGCTCGTGCGCGGGGTCAACCACATCGACCAGGCCGGCCGCGAACCGGCAGGCTCGAACGAGGGCTACCTGGACGGCCATGTCGCCTGGGTCCCCGGCCGACGCTTCCTCGCCCGGCCGAAGATGGACTTCAGCGGGCTGCAGTTGTTCTTCCAAGGCGGCCGCGACGACGGTCTCTAACGCCGTTGCTTCCGCTCCTGGAGCGGCTGCGCCGGGTCGCAACCTTCCTTCCATGCGCGTGTGCCGTCCGGGGCGCGCGGTGCCCGCACGGCGGGCTTGACCCTGCAGGCCCCTTGGGAGCATCTGCCAGTCAACACCGGACCCGATTGCGCCATGAACCCTCCCGTCGCCCCCTCCTACCGGAACTTGCCCGAAGTCGCCGGCCTCTGTTCCCTCGCCGAGGCCGTCCGACCCGGCCTGTCTGTGAACGCCGTGGTGGATCGCCTGAAGCGGTACCACTACGCGCTGCATCGGCTCTGGATGATCTTCAACGCGCGGCTCACGGCCGAACCCGTCTATGAGATCAAGATGGCGTTCAGCCTCCACGCCCACCTGTGCGCCCAGCACGTCTCGGCGATGCGTGAGCGTGTCGCCGAGATGCGCCACCCGCCCCTCGGCCTCGACCAGGTGCCCCATGGCCGGTTGCGCCTGTGCTTTGATGAAATCCTCGCAGCGCCGCATACCTACGACCTCCTCGCGGGGGTCTATTCCAGTGCCCTGCCGGCGCTGAAGCGCGGCCTGGAG
>JBBQML010000321.1:0-5899 GCA_038328885.1 Verrucomicrobiota bacterium
GCAGTTGGTTCACGGCGGAATCAAGGTGCCGCCACCCTGGCGAAGTGGCGGGCCAGGGCCAGCGTCTCGAGACGCTGCAACTCCTGGAGCACACCCACCTCCGCGGAATCGACCGAATGCAGCGTGTGCGCCGCCACCGCATCGATGAGCGCCAACGGCTGCCAACGCCCGTCGCGAATCAACCGGTGCGGCAGGGCCGCGTGCGCGGCCAGCACCGGAGCGGCGGCATCCGCGAGCGCCGCGCACGCCGCGTGCTGACCCACCCGGTGGAACCAGTAGCGGGCGTTGGAGTAGTCCGGCTCCCGCCGGTGCAGAATGCCATGCACGAATGCGGCGTCCGCTCCCTCGATCTCCTGCACCAACCCGTGTGCCGGGTCGAAATGATCGTGCCACAGCAAGGTGAGCGCCACGAGGCACTCGGACCGCCGATCCGACATCCCCCCAGCCCGCGCGACCACGCGCGCACGTTCCGTCGCCTGGGAGGCGGTCCAGACGTCCGGGCGAGGCCCCGGACCCAGGGTGGCCGGGGTTGGGGTAAGGAACAGGGTATCCAGGTCGGCCGTGTTCACAGCAGCGATGCTCCGTGCCGATCCCGCCGTTGTCGAGGGATACCAACCCAGCGTCCGTCGTTCAGATCTGATCTAGGACGAGGGCGCCAGGTTCTCGGCGACCGGGGTCTGGTACGCCTTCCAAGCTGGCACGGAGCCGGCCAGGGCGGCCAGGGCGATCATTCCGAGCGGGGCCCAGACCATGACCCAGTGGGGTTGGAGCACCTCCAGCACCACGCCGGTCTGGGCCCGCACCACGCTCGCCACGGTCGCCAGGATGGCCCCGTGCACCGCGAAGGCCGCCAGCATGCCCAGCGAGGCGATCGCCACCGCCTCCAGCACGATCGCGGAAAAGACGGTCACCCGCCGCGCCCCCAGCGCCCGGAGGATCGCAATGTCACGCCGGCGCTCCTTCATCGAGTTGTAGATGCTGACCAGGATCGAACCGGTGGCGACGACCGCCACGAGGTAGGCCACCAGGGCGAGGACGCGGTCGACCCAGGCAATCTTGTTGAACAACTGGGCCACGATCTGCGCGATCGGCCAGGCGAACGTCAGCCGGTTGCCCTGCTTGTTGTAGAGCAGGTCCAACTGCCGGGCGCTGAGGGGGCTGGTGTCCCGGAACTTCAGCAGCACCCCGCTCAGGTCACTCGCCGCCTTGGGGTCATGCCCCGCCATCAACTGCACGCCCTGCAAGGGAATCCAGATCACCCGGTCGGCCGGGGTGTTGCTGGCCTCGAGCACCCCGACCACCACGTAGGTCTCCTCATGCTGGTTCGCCGGATCGAAGAGCAGGCCGTGATAGGGCTGAAACCGGGCCCCTACCCGCAACCCGAGGCGCTGGGCCGCGAAGCTCCCCACGACGGCTTCCCGCAGGCCGGGATCGAATGCCCGCCCCGCCGCCACCCGATAGCGTCGCCCCGGCAGGTACTCGACCTCGGTGAACAGGTTCGTGGCGGTCCCCACGATCCGGTAGCCCAGGTAGTTGTCCCCAAGCGCGATCGGCACAGCCACGCCCACCGCCGGGTGGTTCCGGATCTGGTCGAAGTCGGCGAAGCTGATGTTCCCCGGGGATTCCTCGAGGTGGAAGATCGTGTTCAGGACGAGTTGCAGCTTCGAGCCCCGCGCACCGAGCACGGCGTCGAAGCCGGCATTCACGCCGGTGAACGCGGTCTGGGACTGGTCTTTCACCACCCACACCGCCATCAACAACCCGCCGGCGAGAGCAATGGAACATGCCGTGATGAGGGTCGAGAGCAGATGCTGCCGCAGGCTCTTGCGGACCATCAGGGTAAGGGTCATCGCACCGCCTCCCCGGGGGACCCCAGCGCGGCCCGGTTCAGTCTGGCAAGGTCCTCCCGCTCCGTGAACCCCCCCAGCACCTCGCGGTCGTGGCTCACCAGCAGGAGCGCCGCACCGCTCTCCAGACAGGCCTCCCGGACGAGTCTCAAAGCCTCGCCCGCGGACCGGTGGTCCAGGTTTCCGGTCGGTTCGTCCGCCAACACCAGGACGGGTCGGTTCGCCAACGCCCGCGCCACCGCCACCCGCTGCTGCTGCCCGGTCGAGAGCTGCCGGGGGTAGTGACGAAGCCGGTCCCCCAGCCCCACTCGCCGCAACAAACCCTCCGCGTGCGCCCGGTCCGGCCCCGGCCCGAACGACATCCCGAGGAGGACGTTCTCCAGGCAGGTGTACCCCTGGAGCAGATTGAACGTCTGGAAAATGTACCCGATCCGGGTCGCCCGGAGCCGGTCGCGCGCCGCCTCCTTCAGGGAGGACAGTTCCACGCCCGCCAGCCGAATCGACCCGGAGTCGGGAGTCAGGATCCCCGCAATGAGGTTCAGGAAGGTGGTCTTGCCGGAACCGCTGTCCCCGCTGAGCGCCACCTGTTGACGCGGCTCAAGGTCGAACGCCGGAATATCCACCACCACATGGATGGATCCCTCCGGCGTCGGGTAGGTCTTGCGAAGGTTGCGGACTTCGAGGAGCGGCATCGACCGGGGAGAGTAGTGTCCAGGGGCCGGTGACGGCGAGGGTTTTGCCGTGGGGTCAGGGTTCGAAAACCCGTACCCGGAAGAACCGCTGGCCTGGTCCAGCGGCTTCCTCAAGCGTGGCCACGAACGGCGCCGCCGCGCTGAGGAACCGGTTGGCCGGCGACTCCAGCGGCCGCCAGGAAACGGGGTCCTCCGGGTGGTCCGTCCATTCAACCACGAAACCTCGCCGGGCAAGGTGTGGGTACCTCAGGCGCATCCCGGCCGCGGTCCGCTCAATCGCCAACCCCCAGGCGTCACCCGCCGTCAACGGCTCCGTGCCGGTCAGATACTCCAGACGGTTCCCACCGCCGTCTCCATCCGGGTCATCGTCCGGACCGGCCAGTGGAGCGTTCGTCGACCCGAATTTCGACGTCTGCCAGTCCGAATAACTCCGCCACGACGGCAGGTCGTTGGTGATCCAACGCCGCAGCAACGCGGCGGAAGCCTCATCCACCACGGAGCTTGCCAGCGGCGGCATCCGGCCTTCGCCGGTGAGGCCCAACCGCGTGTGCAGCATGGTCGCGTCGACGCCCCCCGGGACCACGAGGCGATTCGTCGGATCGCCCCCATCGTTGTTCAGCGGACCGTTGATCAGCCCGGTCAGGGTGAGCGGCGTGCTCGACCGCGCGTCCCAGGCCCCCAACGCCGTCCCCCCGGGCTGGTGGCATCCGGCGCAGTTCGCGTCCAGCCATGACCGCACCCGCCACTCGACGCTCACCCGTTCATCCGTGGCGGGGGCGAGCGCTGGGAGCGCGTGGAACTCGGTGGGAGGCTCCGAAAAGTAGCCTGCGCGCGCCAGAGCCAGGATCTGGTTCGTCGGTCCGGCCCCGTGATCGATCTCGCGGTTCAATTGCCGCGTGCTGAACCCCAGCGCCCAACCCGCCGCGGGCGTATGGCACTGCAGGCATTCCGCGCGGCTCGGATACCGCCAAACCTGGGTACGGAGGGCCCCCGAGCCGGGGTCCCCGACCTCGATCACCTCGTCCTGCCCTTCCTCCGGGACCAGCACGGCATCGGTGTCCGACCCCGGGTTCCAGCGATACGTGAATCCGTGCACCCCGCCGGCGTTCCGCACCAGGAACCGAGTCTCGAGGCGACGCTTCGAGGCGGCCACACCCGGCACAAGTTCCAGTTCGAAGTGTTTCACCCAGACGCTGCCCGCGGGAAATGACCAATTGCCATCACGCCGAAACTCCAGGAAGCGGTTCGTGTCGGGCAGCGAAAACCAGCGAGACTTGAGTGCGCCATCGGACCAGAACGGCACGTTCACCTCGTAGGGCACCAGACCCGCCTCCGGCTCCAGGGTGCGGAGATCCGAAAACGCCCCGGTATCGCCCAGGGTCGGCGGGAGAGGCGCCCCGGTGGGGTTCGGCGTGTAGGTCAGCCGCGCCAGGGTGTCGGTGGACTGATCTGCCAGCAGAATATCACCGTTGCGCGGATCCCGGCCGAAGGCCGAGATGCCCGCCCGGCCGGTGAGCCGTTGGATCGGGGCGAGGCCGGAGCCCGTGGGCCGGATGGCCCAGATGTTGCCGCTGACGTAATCCGCAAAGACATAAGCGCCGGTCAACTGGGACAGCCGCTCGCCACGGTAGACCATGCCCCCCGTCACCGAGCGTCCCTGCAGGGCACCGCTGCCGTGACTGTACTCCGCCACCGGGCCGAGAGAGACGAAGCCCGCCGGCGCCTGACCTGACTTCGGCCCGTTGAGGGTTCCCTCCCGGAAGGCCCAGCCATAGTTCCCGCCCCGCACGATGCGGTTGATCTCCTCGCGCTGGCTGCCGCCCACATCTCCCACCCAGAGGTCGCCGGTCGGCGGATCAAAGGACATCCTCCACGGGTTCCGCAGACCGACCGCCCAGAATTCCGCGCGCACCTGTTCCGGAACCACCGCCCGCCCGTTGAACGATGTTGCCCCGACCCACGGATTGTCCGTCGGGACCGTGTATGCCCCGGGGAACACGGACGGGTGCGGGTTCGGGGGCAGGCTCCCCGGCCGCCCATCGACATCGAGGCGCAGAATCCCCGAGAAGAAGTCCCGGTCAATGCGCTGGCTGTTGTTGAGCGAATCGTTCTGGTTCCCCTCATCACCCAGGGAAACATAGAGATAACCATCCGGACCGAACTGGAGATCGCCCCCGTTGTGATTGCCGGCCTCGTCGCGCTGGCTCAAGAGCATCACCTCGGAGGAGAGCAAGGCCCGGCTGGCGTCCACGGGATCCCGCTCGAACCTGGACAGTCGCTGGTGCAGCGACCCGTTGGTGGTCGCCGAATAGAAGACGAAGAACCACCCGTTGGTCGCATAGCCGGGATGAAAGGCGAGGCCGAGCAATCCGCGCTCGTCCGACGGGGTGCCCCCGGCTACGCGCGCCGTGAGGTCGAGGAAGACCCGCCGCACCGGGTTCGCCAGGTCCGGAATCACGGCCACCCGCCCCCGCTGTTCGGCCACAAAGAGGCGGTTGGTCTCCCCCCGGGGAGTCACCAGCGCCACCGGATCGGTGAACCGAAGCCCCCCAAAGACCGCCTCGGTGGTGTAGCCGTAGACCGGCGGATCCACCGGAACGGCCAGGTGAGTGTTCGGCAGCCGCTCGAGCGCCCAGACGAGGCCTCCCGCCTGGCCGAACCACCACCCGAGCAGCATGACCAACCCCGTGCGAAAGTGGCGGATGGGCAGAAATGGGGGGCGCCGTTGCCGGCCCCCGGGCAAGCCGAATCTCCCATGCCCGGCATCCGTGGCGGAAAAATGCGTCACGGCCCGCAAGTTGCGCCCGGCCTGACCGGTGTCAACCGGTGCCCCGGGATCAGCTCTCGATGACGTTGATCTCGACCGGTTCCACGGTCACGCCCTGCTTCTCAAGCCAGGCGATCGCGGCTTTGACGTCGGCCCGGGGCGCTTCGAGTTCGAGGCAGAGGATGCCCATCTCGTGCGTGACGCTCGCCTGCCGGACGTTGAACACCACCGGGAACTTCTGGCTTAGCTGCCAGATGACCGGCTGGGTGATGAGTTTCGTCGGGTAGGTCAGCCAGAAGCGGCGCTTCTCGCTGGCACCACCTGCCGCCGCGGACGGCGGCTTGGCGGTCTTTTTCTTGGCGGGGGGGATGGCCATAGACGCTCCTAGCCGCCGGCGATCGCGGGGATGATGCTGATCTCGTCCCCGTCCTTCAGCACGGTCTCCTGGTTCTGCAGAAAGCGGATGTCCTCTTCGTTCACGTACACGTTGACGAAGCGGCGGACCGCGCCCTGCTCGTCGAGGAGCCGTTCCCTGACGCCGGGGTAGCGTCCCTGCAGTTCGGCGATGGCGGCGCCCACCGTGGCTGAGGTCA
>JBBQML010000322.1:0-5897 GCA_038328885.1 Verrucomicrobiota bacterium
CCGGCGACACCGGGAACGACGCCAGCCTGTTCCTGCTGCCGGGCGTGCAGGGCATCGTGGTCGAGAACGCGCAACCGGAGCTCATCGAGGCCGCCGTCAAGGTGCCAACCTTCAACGCCACCCGAGTGATGGCGGAGGGCGTGCTGGAGGGACTGCACCACTTCGGCGTGATCCCCTCCCCCCCCCAACCCGGCGCCTCGACCCAGGAGGCCGAGAGGATGGATCCCACCCAGCGCATGCTGTTCGCCGACGCCGCGCTCGGCTCCCTCACCTCCGAGGAACGCAACCTCATCGCCACGGGCTACCGCCACGCCCTGGTCACGATCCGCAAGAACATCACCCCACTCGGCTTCTCCGCCTGTTCGCTGGCCGACAACGAGGTGGTCGGGACGGACGAGAATTACCGCAGCGTGTGGGCCCGGGATGGCGCCATCACCATTGTCGGCACGGTCGAACTCGCCGACCCGGACATTCGTGCCGCGCAGAAGGCGACGTTGCGCACCCTCTTTGATCACCTCGCGCCCAGCGGTCAGGTGCCTGCCAACGTGCGCCTCGACACCGGCCTGCCCGATTACAGCGGAGTGGGCGGAATCTGCTCCATCGACAGCGCCTTGTGGGCCGTGGTGGCCTTCCACGCGTATGTGAGAAAGACCGGCGACCTCGAGCTTCTGTCCGAGTACCACGACCGGCTCCAGAAGGTGATGACCTGGCTGGGAGCGTTGGACAGCAACAATGACGGGTTGCTCGAGATCCCCGAGGCGGGAGACTGGACCGACCTCTTCGGCCGGAGTTATCATGTGCTCTACGATGAGGTGCTCTGGTATCGCACCCTCGTCGCCTACAGCCGCCTGATGGAATTGGAGAAGCGCTTCGACGAGGCCACCGACTACCTGCGGCGCTCCCAGGCGCTCCGGTCCAAGATCCTGCAGGATTTCTGGCCCTCGACCAAGCCCGGGACCCAGCCACCGGGTTTCACCTTCGCGCAGTCCCAGACGTCGGTCGGCGACTCCAGCTACCTGCTGGCCGAGATCACGCCCTTCAGCTTCAACTGGCGCTGCGACGTCCTCGGCAACGTTCAGGGATTCATCTCGAACGTCCTCGACGTGGAACGGGCACGCACGGCGTTCAGGTTCATGTGGGGCGTAGGCGTGAACGAGCCCTATCCCGTCGTGAATCTCTACCCGCCCGTGCAGTCCGGCGATCCCGACTGGCGCGCCTACTACACGGTGAACCTGCTCAACCTGCCGGGCCACTACCACAACGGCGGCATCTGGCCCTTCATCGGCGGCATGTGGGTCCGGTTCATCCATCGCCTCGGCCTGTACGAGGTCGCCTGCCGCGAACTCCTCAAGCTCGCCCAGGTCAACCGCCTGGGAAAGAATCAGGAGTGGGAGTTCAATGAGTGGATCCACTACCGGACCGGCCGGCCCATGGGAAAGGCCTTCCAGGCCTGGTCCGCGTCCTCCTACATCCACGCCTGCCAGGAACTGCAGATCAATCCGGAGGACCTGCAGCAGGACTAGCAGGTCGGCCGAAACGGCCCCTCCCCCCTCCCGGTCGCCGAAATGAATATGAATCGGCGCCGCCTCCCCTGTTCCCCTGACGCCACACCCCCGTATCAAACCTGCTGAATCCGCAGCCAGTGCGTCTCCCAGGGTCCGAGAACCATCCCCGGAACCGCAGGGCGCCGCAGGTCAATATGACGGTCGGTCAGCAGATCCGTGCCAACCAACCCCGTCCCGATGTCCACGTGAGCGTCACCCCACCGGATCGGAACCGAATCGCGACTGAGGTTGTGGAGACATAGCACGACCTCCGTACCGTCGGGGGAGCGACGCCAAAGGGCGAAGACCCGCTCGTCCACGGTCAGGACTTCCTGTGCCCCCTCGGGATGAAAAGCCGCCTGCGTCCGCCGCACACCCATCAATCGCTGGAAGCCGGCGTAGACACGCGCGCCGAGCGAACCGGGGTCCGCAAGTGCCGCCTCCAACTCGGCCACCCCCCGCTTCTGCCGGTTGATCCGGCGGGGTATACCCGACGCCAGCGCTCCCTCGCGGTCCCCCCGCGAACCGACGACCGAGTGGAAATAGAGACCGGGCACGCCGCGCAGGCTGAGCATCACCGCGTGGGCCGCCAGGAACCGCGCCACCGCCTCCCCGGAACCGCCCTCCCCCGACACCGGCGCCAGGAAGTCGAGGAGGTTCACATTGAGCTCGTACGGGGACTGACCCCCGTCGGGAAGCCGCTTGAACGAAACGAACCCGCCGCTGGCCTGCGCCTGACGCACGAGTGCGTCGATCTCCTCCTCGCTGAGTATGCCCCGAACGCCGTTCAGCCCGATCCCGTCGTGGGAGGCGAGGAAGTTCAGGAACGTGACCCGGCCGGACGGCAGGCGAAGCGACTGCGCCCAGCGGGTCAGACTGCCGGCCCGACCCGTCGTGATCGCGTGGGCGACCAACCCGGGCAGGGCGAAGTTGTAGACCATCTGCGCCTCATTCGTCCCGTTCCCGAAGTAGGACACGTTGTCCTCGTGCGGGACGTTCGTCTCGGTGACGAGCACGACCCACGGCGCGACTTCGTCCAGGATCGCGCGGAACAACTGGATGACCAGGTGGGTCTGCGGCAGGTGGACACACGAGGTTCCGACCTCCTTCCAAAGAAACGTCACCGCATCCAGGCGGATGTAGCGGGCCCCGTTCCGCACATACAGCAGCAACGTCCCAACCACCCGCGCGAGCACCTTTGGGTTCCGGAAGTCGAGGTCCACCTGGTCCGCACTGAAGGTCGTCCAGAAGCGTCGGGGCCCCCGGTCGGTTGCGAATTCGGTGAGCAACGGCAGGGTCCGCGGCCGCACCACCCGTCGGAGATCCGGATCACCCTCGATCTCCACGAAGAAGTTCGCATAGGCCGGATCACCGGCGATCGAGCGCCGGAACCAATCCCCCCGGGCACTGGCATGGTTGAACACCGCATCGAACATCAGATCGAACCCGGGCCGGAACCGCCCCACGTCGTCCCAGTCCCCAAATGCAGGATCGACGACCGCGTAGTCCATCACCGCAAACCCGTCATCCGAGGAGGAGGGATAAAAAGGCAGGAGATGGATCCCGCTGACGATCCCGGCGAGATGCCGGCTGGCGAACCCATGCAGCGACTGCAGGGGTGTGGCGCCCGGTTCATGGACCTGGTCGGCATACGCGATCAGCAGGGCGTCCTCCTGCGAGAGAGGCGACGGGCCCCCGCTCTCCCCGCCCCCCGGCCGCCCCGCCTCGGCGAGCACGCGGTCCAGTTCCTCGCACGCGGCCGTCTGTTCACCGCCATAAAGGAGAGCCAGGTACTCGCGGATCTTAGGTGACATGAGGCAGCGGAGTGGGGGTCAGGGTGAGGGTGATCAGGAGCCGGGGTCGCCCTGCACCGATAACCCGGGGACGCTCCCGGTCAAGCAGCCTCTTGGACAGACTGCTCCCGCCCCCCCATCCCCGCCCCCCTTCCGGCCCTCCACCACGAAAGCCGCTTTCGGTCTTTAGAACCGCCGCCCGGGAATACAATCTCATCCCGCATCCGACCGCCCCTCATGCTCTGGCGCGCCCTCACGTTCGAGTTCCGCTTCCCCCGCCCCACGCTCGTGATGGGCATCCTGAACGTCACCCCGGACTCCTTCTCGGACGGCGGGAGGTTCGTGGACCTCGCGGCGGCCGTGGCTCACGGGCGGGAGATGGTCCGGCAGGGAGCCGACCTCCTCGACATCGGTGGGGAGTCGACCCGTCCGGGATCTGTGCCGGTCCCGGAGGCCGAGGAACTGCGCCGCGTCCTGCCGGTCATCCAGGAACTCGCCCGCGAGGTGCCCGTCCCTTTGTCCATCGACACCCTCAAACCGGGGGTGGCCGCCGCGGCCGTTGCCGCCGGCGCCGCCATCGTGAACGACATCGCCGCGAACCGTGCCGACCCCGGGATGGCCCGACTGCTCGCCGACACCGGCGCCGGTTACGTGGCCATGCACATGCTCGGCACCCCCCAGACCATGCAGGCCGATCCCCGCTACGAGGATGTCCTCGCCACGGTCCAGGACTTCTTCCGCACCACCCTCATCCGGCTCCGGTCCGCCGGGGTCGCCCCGTCCCAGGTCGTGCTCGATACAGGCATCGGCTTCGGCAAGACGCTGGATCACAATTTGGAGTTGCTGGCCAACATGGCGGCCTTTAGAGAGCACGGAAGGCCGCTGCTCGTCGGTGTTTCAAGAAAATCCTTCATCGATCGACTCGCTGGAGCCAAGGTGGAGGCACGTCTTCCCGGATCCCTGGCGGCCGCCTGCCTCGCCGTCGGCGAAGGTGCGGCCATCGTCCGCACCCACGACGTCCGGGAGACGGTCCAGGCGCTCAGGGTGGCGGAGGGAATCCTGGCGCGGCGACGGGAACGGCATTGACCGATTGAGGGCATGACTCTGCAGTTCATCGAGCACTGGTGGCGCACGGCGGTGGAGATCGGACTCCTCGCCGTCGCGATTCATTATGTACTGATGTTCCTGCGGGGCACCCGCGCCGCGCCCGTCCTCATCGGGTTCCTCGTCCTTCTCCTGCTGCTCTTCGCGCTGGCGGCTGTTCTGAACCTCGCCGTCCTGGGTTGGCTGCTCGGCGCCGGCACAGTCTTCATCGCCCTGGCCGCCCTGATCATCTTCCAACCGGAAATCCGGCGATTGCTCGCCCGCGTCGGCGACCTGCCGCTGTTCGCCTCGGTTCGCGAACAACGCGAGAACCTGGAGATCATCGTCCAAGCCACCGAACGGCTCTCCGAGGCCAATATCGGAGCCCTGCTGGCCGTTGAGCAGTCCATCAACCTCCAGGAGGCTGTCGAGATCGGCATCGAGGTCGACTGCGAGGCCACGCCCGAGATGCTGGAGACGATCTTCTTCCCCAACAACGCCATCCATGACGGGGGCGTGATCATGCGCGGAAACCGCATCGCCTTCGCCGCCTGCATCTTCCCGCTCACCCAGCGCGGTGACCTCCCAAAATCCGTGGGCACCCGGCACCGCGCCGCCGTCGGGCTCAGCGACGAAACCGATGCGGTCGTGGTTGTGGTATCCGAGGAGACCAGAACCGTCTCCTACGCCTACCGGGGCCAGCTGGTCCGGGGGGTGTCCAGCGAGGTCCTCCGCTCGTTCCTCAGCTCCGTCTTCGTCCCCGCCGTTCGGGCACGCACCGCCCAGGAACGGTTCAAGGACTTCCTGCCCGCCTGGCTCAAACCCCGTGCCCCCCTGACCAGCCCCCCCTCCGGAGGCTGATCCCGCCCCATGCGCATCCGCTCCCTCCTCCTCGACAACCTGTCCTGGAAGCTGTTGTCGCTGACGCTCGCCGGCCTGATCTGGTCCGGCGCCCGCCTCTTCATCCAACCGGACCTCCAACCCGCCCTCGGTCACCCCCTCGTCACCGTCGGGGTCCGCGATTTCCAGGGCGTCCCCATCCGCCTGCTCAGCTCCAGACCCCTGCCCGCACCACTCCACCTCGGCACCAACACAACCCACGTCCGGATCAGTGGCGAAATGATCGCCCTGGACCGCCTCACCGAGCAGGACGTCCTCGTCTTCGTCGAACTCCCCTCCGCACCTCCTGATGGAGCACTGACCAACCGGATCGAAGTCCGGGTTCCCCCGTCGGTGAGGGTCCTCAGCGTGGTCCCTGACCAGGTGGTGATCACCCCAGTCCCCCGCACTTGACGGCTCCCCGTCACCCCCTTCCCGACTCCGCCACGGCATCTGCCATTTCCCATCCGCCATCCGCCATTCGCCATTCGCCATTCGCCATTCGCCATCCGCTTCTCCCCATGAGCCAACGCCGCCGCATTTTTGGAACCGATGGAGTCCGTGGAACCGCCAACATCGAACCGGTCACCGCCGAGAC
>JBBQML010000323.1:0-5880 GCA_038328885.1 Verrucomicrobiota bacterium
AGAGGATCGGGCGGATGTCGCGGTTGAAATCAATCGGGTTGTCCGCGGCGCGGGCGGGGCTCAAGGGGCCCCAAGGGGTGGCGGAGCCCAGGAGCAGCCAGAACGCGAGCAAGAGGTTGGGCCATCGTTTCATGCTTCTGGAGGGGATACGTTGGCGTAATTCCGGAGGGTGTCGAACGGTTTCGGGCGTTGCGGCGGGGCGCGCGCTTGACCGGCGGGGGTGGGGCCACCATTTTGCGCCGCGTGTTAAGACCTCTGCTCGTGGGTGCGGCGGGTCTGGTGTTGGCGTGCTCCGCGTTGGCGGGATCCCCCGAGCGCGCCGTCGTCCAGATCTTGAATTTCAGCCAGCAACCGGTTTGGGATGCCCCTTGGAGGTCTCAGCCGGTGCGGCGGGAGGGCGGTTCGGGGTTCGTGGTGAGCACCTCGAAGGGCCGTCGGGTGATGACCAATGCGCACGTGGTGTCCTGGGGTCGCCAGGTCTTGGTCCGCCGCTTCCAGGATGCGCGCCCCTTCCAGGCCGAGGTCGAGTTCATCGGCCACGATTGTGACCTGGCGCTGCTGCGGTTGGCGGATGAGGCGTTCTTCGAGGGGATCGACCCGCTGGGGTTCGGCGAGCTGCCGGAGGTTAGGTCCACGGTCGTGACCATGGGGTATCCGGCCGGCGGGGAGCAGATCAGCTACACCCGTGGCGTGGTCTCCCGGGTCGAGGTGCAGACCTACGTCCACGTCGGCAACCGGGGCATGCTCGCCGTGCAGACGGACGCGGCGATCAACCCTGGGAACAGCGGCGGCCCGGTGATCCAGGAAGACAAGGTCGTCGGGGTGGCCTTCCAGGGTGTGCCGGGACTCGAGAACGCGGGTTTCTTCATTCCGCCGGAGGTCATCCATCATTTTCTGAAGGACACCGAGGACGGCACCTATGACGGGTTTCCGCTGGCGGGCATCCGGTTGGTTCCGCTGCAGAATCCCGCGTACCGCCGTTTTCTGGGGTTGGAGGAGGGCGGTGGGCAGGGGGCGAGGGTGGACGGTCTCGCCGAGGTTCCCGCCACGCGGGAAGTGATCTTTCCGGACGACGTGCTGCTGGAGGTTGGGGGCTACCCGGTGGCCAGCGACGGCACGATCCTCTATGCCGGCAACCGCGTGGCGGCGGGGGTTGCCTTCCAGCAGGCCCAGCATGGGGAAAAGGTGGCCGTCAAACTGTTGCGAGAGCGGCGCGAGATCACGATCGACCTGCCGGTGACAGTCTTCACGGCGGACCGCGCGGCGGGGAACCAGTACGACCGGCCGCCGCGGTACTTCGTCCATGGCGGACTGGTATTCACCCCGCTTTCGCAGGATTACCTTCGCACCTTCGGTCGGGACCTGGGTGACCCGGCCGGGGCGGACCTCGTGTTCGAACTCTTCTACCTGCGGCAGGAGAAACCCGAGGCGGTTCGGCCGGAGCCCGTGGTGTTGGCGAACCTGCTGACCCACGCGGTGAACGCCAATTTCAACGTGCGCTCGCGAGCGCTGGTGGATCGCATCAATGGCATCCGGATCGAGAGGCTGGAGGATGTGGTGCGGGCGATCGAGTCCGCCAAGTCCGACCAGCATGTGATCGAGTTCGTCGGGAAGCAGGGCTTCGAGTGTTTGGACCGCCAGGAAGCCGCTGCGTCGAACGCGATCATCCTGCAAACCTACGGAGTGACGAAGGACCGCCGCCTATGAACCTATTTTCATTCTCCCCAACGCTAGTCCTGGCCTGTGCCCTGGCCGTTGCCGCCGGCCTGAGCAGCACCACGACCATCGCGGCCGACGCTGGCGAGCGCAATGGTCGCAGCCCGTTCGAAACGTCGTTGGTCACGCTTGAGGTGACGTTCAAGGACTACGACCTTTTGCAGCCTTGGAACAAGCCAGTGCGGTCGATCCGGAAGCACGCACTGTGCGCGGGTGAGCGCCAGTTGGTGACCACGGCGCAGAATCTGGCCGACCGCACCCTGGTGCGTGTTCAGCGTGGGGGCCGCGGTCGGTGGTTCAACGCCGAGGTCGACTGGCTCGACTACCACGCCAACGTCGCGGTGGTGACCGTGTCGGATGCTTCGTTCTGGGACGGGCTCCAGCCTGCGCCCCTGGCGGTGTCGATTCCACGGCGGAGCGAGTACGAGATCGTGCGTTGGCGTGACGGCAACCTGGAGACCCGGCGGGCGGACTTCAGCAAGTTCACCGTGGGGGAGGGGGCGCTGAGCTTCGCCCCGCGGATGCAGCTCGAACTCAACACCGAAGTGGGTGGTTTGGGCTGGGCGGAGCCGGTCGTGGCGGATGGCCAAGTGGTGGGCCTGACGGTTTCCAAGGGTGGGAATGTCTGCTCCGTCATGCCGATCCCGTTCCTGCGCCGGATCCTCGAGGCCCATCGTGCCGGGAAATATGCGGGGCTGGGGTTCTTCGACTTCGTCTGGCAGCCGGGGGAGAACCCGGCAACGCTCGAGCACCTGAAACTCGAAGGCCCGGCGCGCGGCGCGGTGGTAATCGAGGTCCCTGCCCAGGCCGGCCCCGATTACGGGGTTGAGGTGCATGATGTGCTCCTCGAGGTGGCGGGTTTCCCGATCGACTCCGAGGGGGACTTCGAGGATCCGGAGTACGGTCATCTGATGCTCGAGGGTCTGGCGACGCGGGCCCACTTCGCGGGAGACGCGATCCCGATGAAGTTGCTGCGCAAAGGCAAGATGTTGGACATCGAGTACCGGATCCCGCGGGCTGACTACCGGGTGGAACTTCTACCCATGCATGTGTTTGACCGCGAGCCGGAGTACCTGATCGCGGGCGGCCTGGTCTTCCAACCGCTGACCCAGGAGTATCTTCACAACTGGGGCGACGATTGGCGGCGCCGGGCGCCGTTCCGGCTGGTTTACTTCGGTTCCAAGAGCTCCTCCCCGGAACGTCCCACGTTGGTTGTCCTCAGCCAGGTCCTGCCGGATCCCCTCAACGTCGGCTATCAGGAGTACCGCAATCTCGTGGTGGAGACAGTGAACGGCCGGCCCATTCGGCGGTTGGCGGATCTCAAGGCCGCGTTCGAGGCGCCGCAGGACGGGGTCCATCTCATCGAGTACTACAAGGCCGACAGCCTCCGGCGCATGCTCCTCGACGCGGGTCGCCTCGAGGAGAGCACGCGCCGGGTGTTGCAACGGTTCGGGATCCCCTCCGCGGAGGTGATCGAAGCGGTGCCCGCCGGCTGAACGCTGCGGCAGACTCACGTCCGCGGTTCCGGGCTGGCCGTCACGGATTCTTGACGATTCGCGGTTTCCGGCTTCTCGACCCGGCGGGGGTTCGGGCATGGTTTCGCCCTCGCCCATGATCAAGCCTGCCTCTCTCCTGCGCCTCGCGGTTCCCGCCCTGAGTCTGGGCCTGGCCCTGAATCTCGGCGCCCGCGACGATGCCGCGGGGTCCAGCCAGCGGCCGCCCACGTCGAAAGCCCCCCTCACGGCGCTCGACCGCTACGTGCACGCGCCGGACCCCGCCTTCGCCTGGAAGGTGGCGGGGTCGGTGAAAGGGGACGGCGGAACGGTCTTCTACGTCGATCTCACTTCGCAGACGTGGCTCACAACCAACGAGGTGAACCGGACGGCGTGGCGGCACTGGATTGTCGTGGCGCGGCCCGACACCCTGGCGCACTCGACCGGGCTGCTGTTCATCTCCGGGGGCGGGAACAAGGATGATAAACCGCCGAAGGTCAACGGGGACCTGGCGCGCATCGCCCGCGAGACGCATTCGGTCGCGGCCGAACTCCGCATGGTGCCCAACCAGCCGCTCATCTTCGGTGGCGACGGCGAGGAACGGGTCGAGGATGACCTCATCGGGTATACCTGGGACAAGTTCCTCCGCACCGGCGACGAGAAATGGCCGGCCCGCCTGCCCATGACGAAATCGGCGGTGCGCGCGATGGACGCGATCACGGCACTGATGGCGAGCGAGGCGGGCGGAAAGTCGACGGTGGACACCTTCGTGGTTGCCGGGGGGTCGAAGCGTGGCTGGACGACCTGGACCACGGCGGCGGTGGACCGTCGGGTCGTCGCGATCTGCCCCATCGTCATCGACGTCCTGAACCTGCAGGACTCGATGTTCCACCATTACCAGGCCTATGGCTTCTGGGCTCCATCCGTCGGGGATTACGTCCACCACGGCGTGATGGACTGGATGAAGACCCCGGAGATGGACGCTCTCTGTCGGATCGTGGATCCCTACGCCTACCGTGATCGTCTGACGCTGCCGAAGCTCATCCTGAACGCGTGCGGCGACCAGTTCTTCCTGCCTGACTCCTCGCAGTTCTACTTCGACGCCCTCCCGGGTACGAAGTACCTGCGGTACATCCCCAACACCGACCATTCGTTGAAGGGGAGTGATGCCTACGAGACGCTGCTGGCGTGGCAGCACGTCACGGTGAACCGGACGGCGCTGCCGGAGTTCAGTTGGAAGCACCGGCGGGGCGGGGACGTGCGAGTCAACACGAGGACCAAGCCGGTCCGCGTCAAGCTCTGGCAGGCGACCAACCCGGCCGCTCGCGATTTCCGGTTGGAGACGCTTGGGCCGGAGTGGAGGGAGACTCCGTTGGTGGATGAGGGCGGCGGCAACTTTGCCGGCAAGGTCGCGGCCCCGGCGAAGGGTTGGACGGCGTACCTCGTGGAACTGACCTACGATGTCGGCGCGCCCACTCCGCTGAAGCTGACGACAGATGTGAAGGTCATTCCGGACACGCTGCCGTACCCCCCGCCGAAGCCCGCCGTCAGGCCGCGCTGAGGGTTCGCTGAGGGTTCGCTGAGGGTTTATTGGGGCAGGCTGCGATCCACCGCGACCGAGAGTTCGAGGTAGATCTTCCGCTCGAGGAGGTTCTCGATGTCGTTTCGGGCGGCGACGCCGATGCTGCGCACCTTGCGGCCCCCGGCGCCGATCAACATGCCCTTGTAGCGTTCTTCGGCCACGAGGATATCGGCTTTCACATGCAGGATCGGCGTGCCCTCGGGCCCGGTGCGTTCACGCACGTAGTTCAGTTGGACGGCGGTGCGGTAGGGCACCTCTTCGCCGGTCAGGAGGTAGACCTTCTCCCGGACGATCTCGGCGATGCGGAAATCGCGGTTCGCGTTGGTAACGTCCTCCGTCCCGTAGAGCGGGGGCCCCTCGGGCAGCAGCGGGATGATGGCGTCGACGAGGGCGTCGAGGTTGGTGCGAGCGGCTCCCGAAACGTCGATCACCGCGGCATAGCCTTCGGCGCGCGCCTGCCAGTCGGTGGCGTGCGGCCGCTCGGACAGGTCGGACTTGTTCAGGCAGAGCACCTTGGGCAGGGCAAGGTGGGTCAGAACCTCCAGGACCATCGCGTCTTCCTCCCCGAACGGACGAAGGGGGTCCGCGACGTGGACCATGACGTCCACTCCCTCGAACGCCGCCCGGGCCCGGGCGTGGAGGCGATCGACGAGGCGGCTGCGGCCGGTGACGAAGAAGCCGGGGGTGTCGACGAATACCACCTGGGCTCCCGGGCGATGGACCACCCCGTGAATGGCATGGCGGGTGGTCTGGGGTTTGGGGCTGACGATGGCGATCTTCGAGTCGACGAGTCCGTTGATCAGGGTCGACTTGCCGGCGTTGGTGCGGCCGACGAGCGCGGCTAGCCCCGTCCGGAAACCTGGGGGGGTGGGTTGATTCATTCCGAGGCGGGGAAGCTACCGTCGCGGGGAGGGAACTGGAAGCGGCATCAGTCCAGGCGCAAGTCCCACCGGGTCCAGGGGCGAAGGAACAGGGATGGGGCTGGCGTCCCCCCCAATCGGCAATCGGCAATCACCAGTCTCGGGCCCCTTCCGGCCCGGGGAATTGCCGACTGAGGATGCGCACGTGTTTGGGTAGGGCATTGGCGTG
>JBBQML010000324.1:0-5868 GCA_038328885.1 Verrucomicrobiota bacterium
GACACGCCGAAGCGCGCAGCAAATTGCGCCTGAGTGAATCCCAGGCGGCCACGCACGGCGGCCACGCACGGGGAGGGAGCGTGGGGTCGGATCTAAATTGTTGACTATTTGGACGTCCCGACCATCCCCGGCGCGCCCTTCCGCGGGTGACCAGGACCCGCAACCGTCGTCCACCACGCGCCCCAGGTCGCAGCGCGCCCTGAACTGTCAACAATTTAGATGCGACCCCAAGTCTTCGCTAATACCCGGCTTAAGAATTCTCTAATCCCGTTCAGATCTCTTTGCCCGTGTCCGTCTGGGAGACTGCCGGGGCTCGGAAGTGCTTATGCCATGAAAAAAATCCTGATCTGGGACCTCCCCACGCGACTGTTCCATTGGGCGTTCGCCGGTTTCCTGACGGCTTCCATCATGCTCTCGCTGGTTGTCGACGAGGATAGTCCCCTGTTCCAATGGCACATGCTCTGCGGACTCGCTGCCGCGTCCCTGCTGGCAGTGCGAGTCGTCCTGGGAATCCTCGGATCCCGTCACGTCCGGTTCACGAGTTTCCCGGTCAAACCCTCCGAGATCGCCGGCTACGCGGCGGGGGTCTTCTCGGGGAAGGCGAAGCGCTACGCGGAACACAATCCCGGTGCTGCCGTGGCCGCCCTGTCCATGCTCACCGGCCGGAAGGAGGGACCTCCCGAGGACGGTCTGACCTCGGCCCATCCGGCTTGGGGACTCGCCTTCCTCCTGGCCGGCGGTGCGTGGGTTGCCGCCCTCTTCGCCAGCCACGACGCCAGGGCCGCCACCGTGCGCGTCCCGGTGCTCGGTGCCGTCGTGACCCTGGGTGAAAAGGGGTCGCACGACGAGGGACATGACCGGCGGAAGCGCGGCCACGACGACGACTAGCGGTCCGAGCCCACGCCAGCCTCCCGAAATTCCACCCCCAGAATCCTTAAACCCGTGCCTCAGCCCGAACCCAAGCCACACGAGTGCGACGAAGCGATGAAGGCGCTGCTCGCCGAGCAGCCAGGCGTCGTCCGAGCGGAAATCTGGCCGAAAACGGAGCGCATCGTGGTGGACTACGATCCCGCCTCCACGCCCCAGGCCGCCCTTGGCGAATGGGTGGCCAAGGTGGCCCCGGTGGCTTCCGGACATTTCGCCCGTTGCCGCCTGCGGTTGTCGGGGCGCGCCTGCGAAGGATGCGCGATCAAGCTGGAGCGCAAGGCCGAGCGGATCCCCGGAGTACGCCGGGCCACGGCCACGTTCGTGGGTGGCTCGATGACCATCAACTACGACCAGGACGTGCTCACGGAGGAGGACGTCCTGCGCCGGGTCCGGGCCACGGGCGCTCCGGTGCGCCCGGTCGAGGTGGCCGCGGCAGGCACCGCTGCCACCCCGGCACCGCGCTGGCAGGACTGGCTGAAGGGGGATCGCCTCGAGGTGGTTTGCACCATCGCGACCCTGGTTTTCATGATCGCGGGTTGGGCCCTGCCCAAGCTGGGCCAACCAGCGGTACTCGGCCTGGTGAGCTACGCGCTGGCCTACGCAGCCGGCGGCTGGTTCGGAGTCCAGGCGGGCTGGCGCTCCCTGCGGCAGGGAACCGTGGACGTCGACCTGCTGATGGTCCTCGCCGCGCTCGGGGCGGCCTTCGTGGGGGCTCCCTTCGAGGGCGCCATGCTCCTGTTCCTGTTCTCGCTCTCGAACGTGCTCCAGGCACTGGCCATCGACCGCACCCGCAAGGCCGTCAACTCCCTCATGAAACTGCGCCCCTCGCAGTCCCTCTGCCGCCGCGATGGGGAGACCCGGATGCGGCCCATCGAGGAACTGGTCGTCGGCGACGTGCTCATCGTGCGGCCGGGCGAGAGCATCGCCCTCGACGGCACGGTGATCGAGGGGGAGAGCACGCTGGATGAGTCCATGCTGACGGGCGAATCCATGCCCGTCAGCAAGGGCGTCGGGCAACCGGTTTTCACCGGGACCATCAACCAGACCGGCGGACTCGAGGTGCGGGTGACGCGGCTCGCCAAGGACTCCACCCTGGCAAAACTCGTCCGCCTCATCGAGGACGCCCAGAGCGAGAAGGCGCAGACCCAACGCTTCCTCGACCGAGCCGAGCAGGTCTACGCCATTGGGGTGATCGTGTTCACCCTCGGGCTTATCCTGGTGCCCTACTTCCTATTGGGCCAGCCGTTCCAGGGGGTGTTCTACCGGGCCATGACGGTGATGGTCGTCGCCTCGCCCTGCGCGCTGATCATCAGCACCCCCGCCTCGATCCTCTCCGCGATCGGGGGAGCCGCCCGCCGCGGCGTGCTCTTCAAGGGCGGCGCCCACCTGGAGCGAATGGCCGGCATCGAGGTCGTCGCCTTCGACAAGACCGGCACGTTGACCCGCGGAAAACCACAGGTCACCGACCTGCTGGTCCGGGGTGAGCGCTTCGCATTCGCGAGTTGCGTCAACGGCGAGGCGCTCGACCTGCTGCAGCTCTCCGCCGTGGTGGAGGCCAAGTCCGAACACCCCCTGGCCCGCGCCATCGTCCTCGCGGCCCAGGAACGGCGGCTGCCGCTGATCGATGCGACCGCGTTTCAGTCCACCTCGGGCAAGGGCGCCGCCGCCATGGTCCGGGAACGAAGGATCGCGGTGGGCAGCGCCGCCTACTTCGAGGGTCGGCAATGTCGCGGACTCGAACCTGCCCTCGCCCAGGTCGGCGCCCTCCAGGATGAAGGCAAGACCTGCGTTCTCGTCGGCGAACTCAACCCCGACGGAAAGGAGGGGCAGATCCTGGGCGTGATCGCGGTGGCGGACGTGCTGCGTCCCGATGCGCCCCAGGTCATCGCCCGGCTGAAGGCGATGGGGGTGAAGCGCATCGCCATGCTGACCGGAGACCACGCGCGGGTGGCCCAGGCCATCGCCCGCCAAGCCGGGGTGGATGAGGTCCACGCCGGCCTCATGCCCGAGGACAAGGTGAGGATCGTCCATGCCCTCCGCGCGATCGGCCCGGTGGCGATGATCGGCGACGGCGTCAATGACGCGCCGGCGCTCGCGGCTGCGGACGTCGGCATGGCGATGGGCGCCGCGGGCACCGACATTGCCATGGAGACGGCGGATGTGGTGCTGATGAGCGACAACCTTCAGAACATCGCCCTGGCCTTCGACGTGAGCCGGCGGGCTCGTCGCGTGGTGATCCAGAACCTGACGTTTGCTCTGACCGTCATCGTCGTGATGGTTGGTGCGACCCTGTTCGCCCACGTGCCCATGCCGCTCGGCGTCATCGTCCACGAGGGCAGCACAGTCCTGGTCTGCCTGAACGGCCTGCGGTTGCTGATCGCCCGGCCGTGAAACGACTCCCTGCCGGCTCGCTTCTCCGGCTCGCCGGCGGTCAAATGGCCCCATGCGCATCCTGGTCGCCGAGGACGATGCGAAGGTGGCGGAACACATCCGGCGGGGGTTGTGTGAGGCCGGCTATGCCGTGGATGTGGCCGCCGACGGACCCGAGGCCCTGTGGATGGCGGAGAACCATCCGTACGATGCGATGGTCCTGGACGTCATGATGCCTGGTCAGGACGGCATCACCACCCTCCGCCAGATGCGCCGGAAGGGGCTCCACGCGCCCGCGATCTTCCTCACCGCCCGTCGCGAGCTCGAGGATCGGGTGCGCGGCCTGGACGCCGGGGGGGACGATTACCTCGCCAAGCCGTTCTCCATGGTGGAACTCCTCGCCCGCCTAAGGGCGCTCCTCCGCCGCCAGCGGGCCGAACCCCTGGACCGGCTGCGGGTCGCCGATCTCGAGCTCGACCTCCTCGCCCGCACCGCGCATCGCGGGAACGAGCAAATCCCGCTTACCAACCGCGAGTTCGGCGTCCTCGAACTCCTCATGCTCTCCTCGCCCCGCCCGGTGAGCAAAACCGCGCTCATCGAGCACGTGTGGGACCAGCACTTCGACTCGGGCACCAACGTGGTGAACGTCTATGTGAACTACCTGCGGGAGAAGATCGACCGGCCGGGCTGGCCGCCCTTGATCCACACCGTCCGGGGCGTGGGTTTCGCGCTGCACGAACCCGGGCCATGAACTCGCTCCGCTGGAGGCTCGCCGCCTGGTTCGCCCTGAGCCTGTTGACCGTCCTCGCGGTCTCCATCGGCGTCACCTACCTCCATCTCCAGCACGAGCTGCGGGTCGAGCGCTGGGAACGGGAGCACCCCGACCACCCGGACTGGGTGCTTCATGGCAGCTATTCCAAGTCGGAAGTCAACGACATCACCGGGGAGTTGGGGCGTCTCTCGCTTCTGTATGCCCTGCCCGTCGCGGCGCTTTCCCTGGGCCTGGGCTACCTGCTCTCGACCCGGTCACTCCGGCCGCTGGCCGACCTCACCGGCCAGTTGCAGTCCATCGGCGCGAGCAGTCTGTCGCACCGGGTCCGACTCGCCCGAACCGACCGCGAGTTCCAGTCGATCGAGGCCAACATCAACGAACTGCTCGCGCGGCTCGAAGGTGCCTTTCGCCAGCTCACCGAGTACTCCGCCCAGGTGGCGCACGAACTGCGTGCCCCGCTGACGCTGCTTCGATTGCAGGTCGAGGACGCCGCCGGCCGGATCGAACCCGCGCTGGCCGAGTCGCTGCAGGAGGAGTTGAGCCGGTTGTCCGACTACGTGGACCAGTGCCTCTTGCTGGCCACCGCCGAGCAGGGCCGGCTGCTGCTGAAGCCGGAACGCGTGCCGTTGCGCGATCTGCTGAAGGAGCTCCTCGAGACCTACGAACTCTGGGCCAGAAGCCAGCAGCGCGGCGTCACCCTCACCGCCGAACCCGACCTCGTGGTGAACGCCGACCCCCGCTACCTGAAGCAACTGCTCCACATCCTCCTCACCAACGCCATCCGCCACGGCGTGGGCGAGATCCGGGTCCGATTGGAGGCCGACTCCGACACCGCGACCTGCCGGGTCTCGAACGCCACCAGCCCCACCCCCAGGGAGAATCCGGGGAGCGGTCTCGGGCTCCGGGTAGCCCGGGCCATCGCCAGCGCGCAGGGCTGCACGCTCCGGGCAGGCCCCTCGCCGAATGGCTTCTCGGCGGAGCTCCGGTGGACACGCCCCGCCGGAACCGTTGGGTCGGATCTAAATTGTTGACTATTTGGACGTCCCGACCATCCCCGGCGCGCCCTTCCGCGGGTGACCAGGACCCGCAGCCGTCGTCCACCACGCGTCCCAGGTCGCGGCGCGCCCTGAACTGTCAACAATTTAGATGCGACCCCAAGTCTTCTGTCTTCTGGTTGCTTTCGCCGCGAGCCTTGCGGCAGCCTCCCCGCGCCCATGGCGAGGATTCTAGGCATCTCCGCTTTCTACCACGACAGTGCGGCCGCGCTCGTCGTGGACGGACGCATTGTGGCGGCCGCCCAGGAAGAGCGGTTCAGCCGGCGGAAGCACGATGCCCGGTTCCCCGGCCGCGCCATCGCGTACTGCCTGCGGGAAGCGGGTCTGACCGTGGGTGACCTTGACTACATCGCGTTCTACGAGAAGCCGCTGGTGAAATTCGAGCGCTTGCTCGAGACGTACCTTTCCTACGTCCCGGCCGGCTTCCCGAGCTTCCGCATGGCCATCCCCGTTTGGATGCGGGAGAAGCTGCACATGAAGCGGACGCTTCTGGGGGAACTCCAGGGGGCGAAACGCGCGCGGATGGTCTTCACCGACCACCACGAAAGCCACGCAGCCAGCGCGTTCTTCCCGAGCCCGTACGACCGCGCGGCGATCCTCACCCTCGACGGGGTGGGGGAGTGGACCACCACCGCCTGGGGCGTGGGCGAGGGGAACCGCCTCACGCTGCAGCGCCACCTCCAGTTCCCCCATTCGCTCGGCCTGCTCTACTCGGCGTTCACGTACTACTGCGGGTTCAAGGTC
>JBBQML010000325.1:0-5863 GCA_038328885.1 Verrucomicrobiota bacterium
CGGGGCCGCGGCGGTGAGCCTGGGGATCTGGGCCAGCAGCTTCCGGCAAACCGGCAGTTCGCGTGGACTGTCCTCGGTCAGGCTCACGCGGATCGTGTCGCCGAGGCCGTCGCAGAGCAGCGACCCGATGCCGATGGCGGACTTGATGCGGCCGTCCTCGCCTTCCCCCGCCTCGGTGACGCCGAGGTGAACGGGGTAATTCCAGTCGGGCCCGAGTTCGGCGAGGCGGGCCACGAGGAGTCGGTAGCACTCGATCATGACCTTTGGATTCGAGGCCTTCATCGAGAAGACGAATTCGTGGAAATCATGGCGCCGGCAGACGCGGGCGAACTCGAGGGCGCTTTCCACCATGCCGGCCGGGGTGTCCCCCCACCGGTTCATGATCCGGTCGCTGAGAGATCCGTGGTTGGTCCCAATCCGAAGGGCCCGGCCAAGCCGCTTTGCCTCGAGGACGAGGGGTGTGAAGGCGGCTTCGACGCGCAGGACCTCGGCGGCGTAGTCCTCGTCGGAGTACTCCATGACCGCGAACTTCTTCCGGTCCGCGTAGTTGCCGGGGTTCACCCTGACCTTCTCAACCCACTTGACGGCCTCGAGCGCGGCGTCGGGCTTGAAGTGGATGTCGGCCACGATCGGGACCTGGCACCCGATGGCGCGGAGTTCGGTCACGATGTTCCTGAGGTTGGCGGCGTCTTTCACCGTGGGGGCGGTGATGCGCACCAGTTGGCAGCCCGCCTCGACGAGCGCCAGCGTCTCGCGAACGCACGCGGCGGTGTCCATCGTGTCGCAGGTGATCATCGACTGCACGACGATCGGGTGGTGGCCGCCGATGACGACGCCACCGTGGCCGGGATCGCCGACGCAGACTTCACGGGTGGGACGTCGGTGGAATTGGTAGAGGGACTCGCAGTAGCGCATCGGTGGGCAGGACGGTGAGCAGGAGCGGATTTGGGTTCCTGTGGGTGGTTGGAGTCACGCCCGGTAGGGCGGAGTGGCCTACGGCTGGGCAGGGAGGCCGGTCGGCTCCCTATTTCGCGTCGGGTTGGCTGGGGAACTGCATTGCCGGGCTTTCGGCTCCCCCGCCGAGCCAGTCCTGAGCGTCGAAGAACGTCACGTAGAGCATGAATCCGATGATCAGGCTGGCGAAGGCGTACTGGACGTAGGCGAGGGCTCGCGCGTTGAGGGGGCGCCGGCGCACCCACTCGATCAGGGCGAGGACGATATGGCCTCCGTCGAGGACAGGCAATGGCAGCAGGTTCAGCAGGGCGAGGTTGACGTTGAGGATGACACTGAACCAGATCGCCTGGCGCCAGCCCTGGTCATTCTCGAAGAGGATGTAATAGACCCGCACGATCTGCACCGGGCCGGACATGTGCTGGAGCTTGATGTCGGACTTCTTCGAGAGAAGCGCATCGAAGGTGTTCACGATCGCCATCATCGAGAGGCGGACTTGTTCGATGGGTCCCGGGTGGACCACCTCGAAGCGGCCGTACTCATCGTAGACGATGCCGGTATCGCTCGCCCACTGGACCCCGATCCGCGGGGCGGTCTCGCCGATGGGCACCAGGGGCTTGACCTTGGACTCGACCGTCCTGCCCTCTCGTTCCAGCGTGAAACTCAGTTCCCTGGTGGCGTTCTTTTGCACGTGGGCGCTGAATTCCTGGGCCACCCGGAAATTCTGGCCATCCACGGCCAGCACCCGATCGCCGGCTCGGAAGCCTCCCGCCTCGGCCGGGCTGCCAGGGACGACAGCGCCAACGACGGCCCCCCGCGGGGCGAACGGGACCTCGAGCGATTGCTTGCCCCGTTCCACGGTGAGGACCAACGGTTCCCCCGGGTGCTGGCTCGCGTAATCCGAGACCCCCAACGTGCTGTAGAGCCGGACCCCGTTGACGTGGGTAATAACGTCGTTGGGTTGGAGACCGGCCGCCGCCGCCGCGCTGCCCGGCTCGACCGATCCCACCATCGGGGTTTCCGCCGCCATCATCTGGAGTTGGCGGGTGGCTCTCCTTTGCCAGGCGCGACGCTCGGGAAGCACGGGCTGGGCGCTGACGGAGTTGGTCGCCCCATCGCGCTCGTACTGCAGCCGAATCTGGTTCCCTTCGCTGCGCACGATCCGCCAGATCACGCTGTCGGCGCTGAGCCCGCTCCAGCGGGACACGGGATTATCGTCGATGCTGACGATGCGGTCCCCCGGCCTCAACCCGGCTTTCTCCGCCGGTGAATCCGGCAGGACGAATCCGATGGTGGTGGTGGCTTCGGCTTCGCTGACCGGACGGCCCAGCCACCAAACGAGGACGGCGAACGTCACGGCCAGCCCCAGGCTGAACAGGGGGCCGGCCACGGCGACGATGATCTTGTCCAGGGGCGAGACCGGCGGGAGCTTGGCTCGATCGGACTCGGAGCGGCCTTCGATCGCTTCCATGGGGGCGAGCTGGGGCAGCGCCACGAAGCCGCCGGCGGGAATCGAGCCGATGCTATACCACACGCCCCCGATCCTCTTCTCCCAAATCGGGCGACCGAACCAGATCCCGAAACGTTCGACCACCAGGCCACGCCAGCGCGCCGCCAGAAAGTGCCCCAGCTCGTGAACCACAATCATCAGATTGAAGAACAGGAGGACCTCGAGGACGATGACGATGACCTTCAGAATCTGCATAAACGCTAATGTTCGGTCGGCTGAGCCGCCCCACTATAGCTTTCTCGGCGGCCGAGGCAACGTCGGCCCCCGTTAGCCCCGGACCGGGATCCCCCGGGCGGCAAAGTGTTCCTTGGCCTGGCGTACGGTGTACTCGCCGCTATGGAAGATCCCCGCCGCCAGCGCGGCGTCGGCCTTGGCCTCGAGCAGCACCTCCGCCATATGTTCCAGGTTGCCCGCCCCGCCACTCGCCACCACCGGCACGCCAACCGCCTCGCTGACCTTCCGCGTGATCTCGAGGTCATACCCCGTCTTCATCCCGTCGCCGTCGATGCTGTTCAGTACGATCTCGCCGGCGCCCAACTGGCACGCCCGCAGTGCCCAGGCCACCGGTTCCAGGTTGGCCGCCTGACGACCCCCCTTGAGAAAGACCTCCCAACGACCCGGAGCGGTGCGTTTGACGTCGATCGAGACCACGATGCACTGGCTCCCGAACTTCTCCGCCCCGGCCCGGATCAGGTCCGGATTCTGAATCGCCGACGAATTGATGCTCAGCTTGTCGGCGCCCGCCCGGAGCAAGGCGCCCATGTCCTCCAGGGTCCGGATGCCACCGCCGACGGTCAGGGGCATGAAGCACTGGTCCGCCACCCGCTCGATGACCGCGACCATCGTCTCACGGCCATGGGCACTCGCGGTGATGTCGTAGAACACCAGTTCGTCCGCACCCTGCTCGTTGTATCGCAGCGCCAGGGCGACCGGATCACCCACGTTCCGGAGCCCTCCGTCCTCCGCCCGGCCAAACTGCTGGCCACGGGTGACCTGTCCGGCATGAACGTCGAGACAGGGAATGACACGGCGGGCAAGCATGGTGGGAGCGCGCGGGCGCAGGCGTGATCATTGGTCCGGCGACCCGGCTGACAAGGGGAATTCGCTCCGGGACGCAACGGTTGGAGGTGCCTGGGTACGCGCCGAGGAGGTTCCGATGCCACGGAGCCCCGACCCATCCTTGCCGCCGACCTGCCGGAGCGGTTCAATCGACAACGTATGCGCGCCCGAATCCCCGCAGTTCTCCTCGCTTTGTTCGCCCTTCCGAGCTCTGTGATCCTGCCGCCCCACGCAGTCGCCTCGAGTGGATCGAGAACGCCCGCTGCCAACACCGAGACGGTGGGTCGGAAGGAGGGCAACCGCACCGTTCTGCCGATTCATCAGGTGGTGACCCCGCTCGGCAAGCAGGTCGATCTTCCCGGGTTGCGACCCCAGGCCCTCGCCTTGTCGCCCAATGGGCGGCTGCTCGCCGTCTCCGGCAAGTCCAGCGAACTGGTGCTGCTCGACCCGGACACCGGAGTGATCGTTCAACGTGTGCAACTCCCTTCGGAGCAACAGAATGAGCCGCTCCCGCCCAGTCCCTCCGCCAACATCCTTAGGCCCGATACGAAGGGCCAGCTCAGTTATACCGGCCTGCTCTTCGACTCACCAGGACGACGCATCTTTCTCAGTAACGTGAACGGTTCCATCAAGGTGTTTGCCGTCGATGAGGACGGCATCGTGTCCGGATCTCATTCGCTGGCCTTGCCGCCGGCGAAGGCACCCCGCCGCGCGGAGGAGATTCCGGCGGGCCTGGCGCTGAGTTCGGACGGTCGCCGCTTGTACGTCTGTGGCAACCTTTCGAACACCCTTTTGGAACTGGACGCCGACTCCGGCCGGGTGCTCCGGTCGTTCGCCGTCGGGGTCGCTCCGTTCGACGTCGTGCTCGCGGGCGAGAAGGCCTACGTCAGCAACTGGGGCGGGGGACGGCCGGAGGCGGGCGATTTAACCGGACCGGCAGGCCGCGGCACCGAGGTGCGGGTGGATCCCCTGCGACACATCGCGAGCGAGGGAAGTGTGAGTGTCGTGGATCTCAGGGCGGACGCCTCAGGGGTCAGCGCGGGCCGGACCTGGCCGGCGATCCCCGCCGGTCTTCACGCCTCCGCGCTGGCGCTGTCCCCGGACGGGCGCTGGCTGGTGTGTGCCAACGCCGCGGCCGACAACCTCACCGTCATCGACACGCGCACCGACACAGTGGCGGAGACCATCTGGGCCAAGGCCCGGCCGAACGACCTTTTCGGCGCTTCGCCCAATGCCCTGGCGTTTGCTCCGGACGGGCGGACGCTTTACGTGGCGAACGGAACCCAGAACGCCGTGGGAGTGGTGGAATTCCGCCCGGAACGACGGCGGTCGGAGCTGCGCGGGCTTTTCCCCGTGGGCTGGTTTCCCGGGGCGCTCGTGTTCGATGCGTCGCGGAAACAACTGTGCGTGGCAAACATCAAGGGTCATCCCCTCGAGCCCAAGGCCGCGCGGGAGGCGGCGGAGGCGGGTGCCCGGGGGTTCAACTCGCACCACTACAGCGGTTCCGTGAGCTTGGTGCCACTTCCGCGGCGGCGCGAACTCAGTCAGCTCTCCCAGGCGGTTTACGATAACTATCACCGCGACCGCATCGCCGGGAGCTTGCGCGGGCCCCGTCGAAACGAGCCACCGCGAGCGATTCCGGAGCGGATCGGCGAGCCCAGCCTTATCAAGCATGTGGTCTACGTCATCAAGGAGAACCGGACCTATGACCAGGTGCTGGGAGACATCCCGGAGGCCAACGGGGATCCGCGGCTCTGCATCTTCGGCGAGCAGATCACCCCGAATCAGCATCGGATGGTTCGGGACTTCGTCCTGCTGGATAACACCTACTGTGCGGGGATTCTGAGTGCGGACGGCCATCAATGGAGCACGACCGCGTTTGGCACGGACTACCTTGAGCGCTCCTTTGCCGGATGGCCGCGAAGCTATCCCGACGGCATGGGCGAGGATGAGAATGATGCGCTGGCCTACTCCCCGGCGGGGTTTCTTTGGGACAACGCTCTCAAGCGCGGACTCCGCATCCGGAACTATGGCGAGTTCATGGCTCCGAAAGTGCGTTGGCGCGACTCGAGCCGGAAGGGCAATCCCGATTTCCTGGCCTGCTACCGCACCTGGAAAGGGGAGTCCAACGAGGTGATTTTTGAGAGTGAGCCCATGATCGAAACGATTCGCCCCTTCTCGCCCACCGGCTATGTGGGTTGGGAAATGTCGGTGCCGGATCAGTTCCGTGCCGACTTCATTCTAGCCGAGTTGAAGGAATTCACGGCGCGGGGCGAGTTCCCGCAACTCACCATCATTTGTCTCCCGAATGACCACACCAGCGGGACGAGTCGGGGTGCCCCC
>JBBQML010000326.1:0-5854 GCA_038328885.1 Verrucomicrobiota bacterium
GCCATCTGCCGGTGCGTCTGTGATTCGGTCGTTCGCGCCCCGATCGCGGCCCAGGTAACCAGATCATCGATATACTGCGGCACAATGGGGTCGAGGAACTCGGTGCCCGCTGGCAGTTCCAATTCGTTCACCCGCACCAGGGTCTCCCGTGCCCGCGCCAGGCCGGTCTCCACGTCATCGGAGCCGTCGAGGTGGGGGTCGTAGATCAGTCCTTTCCAACCAATGGTGGTTCGCGGTTTCTCGAAGTAGACCCGCATGACCAGGTACAACCGGTCGATCAGTTCCCGCCGCAACCGGGCCAGCCGACCCGCATACTCCAGGGCGCCCTTCTCATCGTGGATCGAGCAGGGCCCGAGGACGACGAGGAGGCGCGGGTCCGAACCGTCGAGGATCCGTTCCACCGTTGCGCGGCCTTCGACGACCGTGCGGTTGGCGACCTCACTCAGCGGCAGGCGCGCCTTCAACTGCTGGGGCGGGGTCAGCCGCCGGACTTCGGTGACGCGGAGGTTTTCCGTGCGTTGCATCATGATCGATTCGCTCGCCGACCCCGGGATCCCCGGGCAAAGGGCGAACGACCACGCTACGCAAGCCGCCGGAAGCCAGTCGAGTCAGCAACTCGGTGCCTTCGGGCGCCTGTTCCGCCTGCCGGACGAGGGTCCCCGTGGTGGCCTGGACCGTGATCGAGTAGCCGCGGGCCAGGGTGTGTTCGGGGGACAGCAGCCGCAGCCGGAGATCCAATCGGGTCAGCGTCTCGCGCTGTCGCTGGAGGCGCCGTCGCAGGGCCGCCTGGAGATCCGTGGTCGCCCGGGTCACGCGTTCCGCGGCTTCCTCCAGGCGACGGCGGGGGCGGAGGGCCTGGAGGCGGGCGGCGGCGGCGGCCTGGCGTTGACGGGCGGCGGCGGCCTGTTCCCGGACACGGCGTCCCATGGCCAGGACCAGGTCATCCAACCGCTGGGCCCGCTCCTCCACCTGGCGGCGCGGATGGGCCCGCTGCAATCGCGCGGCCAGTTGCCCGAGTTGATCGACGGCGACCTCCACCGCGTTGCCCAACTGGCGTTGCAGGCGTCCGGTCAGCATCGACACCGCATCCCGGCCTGCCACGTAGCCGGCGGTCAGCAATTCAGCGGCGGCACTGGGCGTCGCCGCACGGACGTCCGCCACGAAGTCCGCGATGGTGAAGTCGATTTCGTGACCGACGGCTGAGAGCACGGGTACGCTCGAGGCGTGGATGGCGCGCGCGACCTTCTCCTCGTTGAAGCACCAGAGGTCCTCAAGACTGCCCCCGCCACGAGTCAGGAGGATGACATCCAGTCGACGCCCGGGCGCGGAGGCGGACCAGTCGTTCAGGGCCTGGAGGGCCCCAGCAATCTCCGCCTCCGCGCCCTGTCCCTGGACCCGGCTCGGCGCGAGCACGAGGTCCAGCCCGGCATACCGGCGCCCGAGCACATGGAGCACATCGCGCAGGGCGGCGCCGGTCGGTGAGGTGACCAGCCCGACCCGGACCGGAAAGCGGGGCAGGGGACGCTTGCGGCCAGCGTCGAACAGGCCTTCCGCCTGCAGCCGTTGCTTGAGGCGCTCGAAGGCCGCGGCGAGGGCGCCCACGCCCTGCAGTTCCACGGCACGCACCACCAACTGGTACTGCCCGCGGGGCTCATAAACGGAGAGATCGCCCTGGAGCACCACGTTCACCCCGTCCCGCAGGGCGGCGCGATCGATGCCGGCGGTGCCGCGGAACAGGACCCCGCTGATCTGGGCGTCGCGATCCTTGAGCGTGAAGTAGATGTGCCCGGAGCTTTGCGCCCGGAGGTTGGTTATTTCCCCCGCGACCCAGACGGCCCCGATCTGTTGTTCGAGGAGGCCTTTGATCCGTCTCGTCAGGTCACCGACGGAGAACACCTTCCGGGTGGCTTGGGCCGGGAACAGTTCGCCGAAATCCCATGGGCTGCTGGTTTTGCGGGGCATGCGATCGGGCCGGAGGCCTTGGGGAAGGAGGGAGTCGGGAGTCGGGGGCGCAGGCACCGGGGGAGAGCCATCAATCGGCGTTGCCGCCCGGCGGGAGGGCCTCGGAGATGCGCTGGATCCCCACGGCGCGCCCGGTCTCCGGCTCCAGTCGGATGAGCACGCCCTGGAGCAGGATGCGGTCCCGCGCCACGGTGAACCGCTGGGGCGTGCAGGTCTGGAAGCGACGAACAATCGCCTCGATGTCGCGTCCCAGCACACTTTCGTGCGGACCCGTAAATCCGGCGTCGCAGAGGAAGGCGGTGCCCCCCGGGAAGATCTGCTCGTCCGCGGTCTGGACGTGGGTGTGGGTGCCCACGACGGCGGTGACCTGGCCGTCGAGCATCCGCGCCATGGCGATCTTTTCGGACGTGGCTTCGGCGTGCATGTCCAGAAAGATGATCGGCGTGATCCGGCGAAGGCGCTGGACCTCCTGCGGCACCAACACGAACGGGTTTTCGAGCGGCGCCATGAAGCTCCGGCCCTGGGCGTTCAGAACGGCAACCGAGGGCAGCCCCTCCCGCTGCCAGACCGTGCTCCCCTGACCCAGCGTCCCCGCCGGGTAGTTCAGCGGCCGCAGGAACCTCGGCTCCTTCAGCAGAAGATCGTTGACCTCGCGTTGGTCCCACAGGTGGTCGCCGGAGGTGATGATGTCGACCCCCGACGCGAAGATCTCCGCCGCCGTATCCGGGGTGATCCCCGATCCTCCCGCGGCGTTCTCCCCGTTGGCGATGACCATGTCCACACCACAGCGCGCCCGGATCTGGGGCAGCAGCACGCGCATCGCCTTGCGCCCGGGGGCACCGACGATGTCGCCAACGAAGAGCAGCGTCATCACGGGTGGAGCCTAGCAAGCGGCCGTCGCGCTGTCGGCAGATTTGAGGGAGGGGAGGAAATCAACAGGGATGGACCGGGTGGACAGGATAAAGTCGTGAAATGAGAGCTCCGCTGCCGTCCAGTCGACCCTGCCGAGCCTCGTTCGATCCCCACCCCGCCGTTCGATGAATGTGGGCGGGAGCTTGAGCCTGAGCCGCCGGGGCCGCATCGTCCGGGAGAAATGGGGCCGGGAATGCAACTCAGTCAGGGGCTGGCGCTGCAGCAGGTGCTGTCGCCTCAGATGCAGCAGTCGCTGGCCCTGCTGCAGGCTCCGGTCATGGAACTGCGCGCGCTGGTGGAGCACGAACTGACCCAGAATCCAGTCCTCGAGGAGGTGCCCGAGGGCGATCGCGCCAGCACGGACGACGCCGGAGGGGACGAGCGGATCGTCGGGTTGGACCCCGCAGAACCCCCGTCCGACATGCACTTCGACCCCGCCACCGAGAAGGCGAACGGGGCGCCGGTCGATGATTTCGAAGCCCGCCTGGAGCAGTTGGTCCAGATCGACCAGGAATGGCGGGACCAGTATTCCCAGAGCCAGGCCTCGTTGCGCCAGCCCGAGGTCGACGAGGAGCGCCGCCAGTACCTCTTCGACAGCCTCACGCAACCGACCTCCCTGCGGGCCGACCTGGCGGATCAGTTGCACCTCGCCGAACCGCCGCTGGAACTGCTGCCAGCCGCCGAGGTAATCATCGGAAACCTCAGTGACGAGGGCTATCTGGCGACGCCTCTGAGCGCCCTGGCGCAGACCAGTGAACTGACCGTGGAGGTGCTTGAGGCGGCCCTGCTTCTCGTGCAGTCCCTGGACCCCGCGGGGATCGGCGCGCGCGACCTGCGGGAGTGCCTGCTCCTGCAACTCGAACGTTCGGGCCGCAAGGACTCGCTCGAATACCTAGTGGTGCGAGATCACCTCGAGGCCCTGGCACGGCACCGCTACCAGGACATCGCCAGTAAACTCGGGGTCTACCCCGACGAAATCCAGGACGCCGCGGAGAACATCGCCGCGCTCCGGCCCCGACCAGGCCTCGAGGCGGCCTCGAACGAGCCGGAATACGTGGTCCCGGAGGTCACCGTGCGTCGTACGGAGGAGGGTTTCCAGGTGGTGCTCAACGATGAACCCCTGCCCAGGGTCCGGATCAGCCATGCCTACAAGGACCTCCTGACCCAGGCCGGCAGCAACGCGGAGGTTCGGGATTACCTGCGCGAGAAGATGCGCGCCGGGAAGTTCCTCATGCGGTGCCTTGACCAGCGCGAGCAGACCATCAAGCGCATCGCGGAGGACATCGTCCGCCGCCAGGACGCCTTCTTCATCCACGGCAAGGCTCACCTGAAGCCCATGACCATGGCCCAGGTGGCCGAGGTGGTCGGGGTCCATGAAACCACCGTAAGCCGCGCGGTGGCGGGCAAGTACATGGACACGCCCCAGGGCCTCATCGAAATGCGGGCCCTGTTCTCCAGCGGGGTCGCCACCTCCGACGGAGGATCCATGGCCAGCGGCGGGGTGAAGGAGTTCATTGCCGACCTCGTCCGCCAGGAGGATCCCGCACATCCGCTGTCCGACGATCAGATCGAGGCCCGGCTCAAGGCGCAGGGGATCCAGATCGCCCGTCGCACCGTGGCCAAGTACCGCAACGAGATGAAGATCCTCCCGGTGGCCATGCGCCGGGCCAGTTGAGTTCGGCCGCGAAGTCGTCACCCCCCAGGCCTGCCCCGCCCCCGGGCCCGTCCCGATCCGCACGCCCCGCGGACTCGCCCGGCGAATTGCTGTTTCTGTGCTTTTCACAGCACGCCCCCACAAGCCTCTTGCAGGGTTCCCGGTGACGATCTTAGTCCGCGGCTCAGCGGGGCCGGGGTTGGACCGAGCGGGTGCGCAGCGTCTCGGGCAACATCGGCATGGGCGAAGGCAACGCCGAGACCGGTCCGTGGGACGCGACCTACAAGCACGTCCTCAAGTCGACCGAACTCGCCATCCCGGGCCCCTCCATGACTTGGGTGTACGTGGACGAGCACCCGGACAGCATCAACGACGCGGGTTTCTTCGCCCCGCGGGTCAACTCGTGGATTGACCTGCCGGCCAGCTATCACAACGGCGCCTGCGGCTTCGCGTTTGCCGATGGCCACTCCGAGATCCGGAAGTGGAAGACCGGCCAGGCCATGCCGCCCGTGCGGCTCACCAGTTACGGTGGCGCGACGTTGCCAGCGGGGAACGTGGACATCCTCTGGCTGCGCGAGCGCACCGCGCGCGTGAACGACCGGTTCAACTGAGATCCGCATGAAGATGCTGGTCCTGCACGCCCCCGAGGTGCTGGGGCTCAAGCAGGAATGCATCCGCGAGCACGAGGAACACTGACCGGCCGGCCTGGTGAGGAACCGCGGATCCCGGGTTGCGATCGCGTACCTCTACGTTGATGGGCCGCCCTACGCGGTCTGCGTTCAGGCCGACGCTATGGGGTCGGCTTACTCCTTTTGGACTGTGGACGCGGAAGCCTTTCGTGTGCGGTACTGGGACGTCCGCTGCCGTACCCCAGGCCACCACGCGTGGCGAGTGACGCGAGTACACGGGGCACGGAGGCGAGAATACCACGTGAGGCAACAAGAGTGCAGTCGGCGCCGCTCCCGGCCTATGCTGTTCTGCGTCCTGGTCCCCGGCCTCCTGCTGGCGGCTTACCTTGCGTTTGCCCGTCCGGCAGGACGTGGCGTGACGCTGCTCGCGACTGCGGGTGCCGTCGCGGTCGGGTTGGTGGTGTGGTTCCTTTACCGCCCCGGCGCCACGCGGGGGAGTTCGACGGTGGACGGCGGGGTTCGGATCATCGCCTTCCCACCCTTGGCGGATGACGAGCCGGATTGGTCGGCGAACCCGGGCCTGGCCGATCGAGCGGGCCCGGCGGCAAGCGGTCCCACCGGGTCCCACGGGTCCGGTTTGGGTGTCCCGCCCCGCCTGGATGCTGTTCCCGTGCCCGTGGATTCCGTTCCCTCGGTC
>JBBQML010000327.1:0-5839 GCA_038328885.1 Verrucomicrobiota bacterium
CGGGGCGGGGGTGGGGATCACCGAGGACATCACCCTGCAGCGACAGGCCACCGAGGTGTTACGGAAAGCCCAGGAGGATCTGGAGGGCCTGGTGGGGGATCGCACAGAGGAGCTCCTCGAACTCAACCGCGAACTGACAAAACTCGTCTACGCCATCACCCACGATCTCAAGGCCCCGCTGCGGGGCATCGGGCGGTTGGCGGATTGGCTCGCCGAGGACCACGCGGCGCAACTCCCGGCGGAGGGCCAGAGCCTGATCGTCAAGCTGCAGACCCGTGTCCGCCACTTGTACGGCCTCATCGACGGCATCCTCGCTTACAGCCGCATCGGCCGCAGCACCGCACCAGATATCCTCGTGGATCCCAACCAAGTGGTGGAGCAGATTTCGCGACTGCTGGATCCGCCCGCGGAATTCACCATTGCCGTCCCCACGCAGCTCCCACCGGTCACGGGGACACCTCATGAACTGCATCAGCTCTTCCAGAGCCTGATCGACAACGCCATCAAGTTCTCGGACAAGCCGGCAGGCCGCGTCCAGATCACCGCCCACCGCGCCGGCCAGGCCTGGAACTTCGTCTTCGCGGACAACGGCCCCGGCATCGCGGCCTGCTACCACGACAAGGTCTTCGCCCTCTTCCAGCGCCTCGACACGCTGGCGGAGCGCCCCGGTGCCGGCATCGGACTCGCGCTGGCCAGGCGGATCGTCGAGACCCGCGGCGGCGCCATCACCATCGACTCGGTGGCCGGCGCCGGCGCCACCTTCTGCTTCACCTGGCCCGACCGGCCCAAGCGCACGCCGCACTTCCTGCGGGAACCGCCGCTCTGAGCCGGCGAACGCTCACTTCGGCCCTCCCAAGTGACGCTGGAAGAACCCGACCGTCAGGCCCCAGCGTCGTTCCATCACCACCGGGTCGGGAACCATGTGCGTCAGGCCGGGAAGCGGCAGCAGTTCAAAGGCGCGCCCCTCCCGGAAAAGCGCATCCGCCAGCTTCAGACTGTGCCGGAAAAAGACATTGTCATCGCCGGTGCCGTGCATGAGCAACAGGGGCCGGCGGAGTCCGGCCGCATCGTTGAGGAGGGAGTTCGCCGCATAGACGGTGTCGCCAGGCCCTGGCACGCCCAGGTACCGCTCCGTGTAGTGCGTGTCGTAGTCCAGCCAGTCCGTCACCGGCGCCCCCGCCACCGCGGCGCGGAAGACGTCCGGCCGCCGCAGCACGGCCAACGCGCTGAGGTATCCGCCATACGACCACCCGGTGATCCCGACCCGACCCAAATCCAACTCCGGAAATCGCGCCCCTAACGCCCGCAGGCCAACGATCTGGTCCGCCAACGGCACCTCCGCCAACCGCCCGGCGATCGCCCGCTCCCACGCGCGCCCCCGGCGCGGCGTGCCCCGGTTGTCGACCGAAATCACCACGAAGCCCTGCTCGGCCAGCCACTGGCCGAGCAGTCGTGTCGACATCGCCGCCTCGACCATGTTCGCGTGCGGCCCCCCATAGGCGTCGACGATCACCGGGTAACGCCGCGCGGGATCGAAGTTTCGCGGTCGCAGCACTTCCGCGTGGAACCCTTCGCCTTCACCCACCCGGAGCGTCTCTGCGCGCGGAAGGAAGCCCGGGTCCTCCGCCAGCGAAGGCAACGGGCCGACCACGCCGCCCACCTCATTCGCCGCCCCCCGACGCACCACCCACATGGGCATCGCCCCCGGCGTGCTGACCGTGTGCACCCAGACCGGGGAACCCCGCTCGAAAACCCCGTCGTGGACCCCCGCGTCCGAGGTCCACGGATCCCAGGTCGTACCCTCCAAAGCGGCGCGGAACAGATGGGTCTGGGTCGGATCCTCGGAGGCCGAAACGATCACCGCCCGGCCCTCGTCGTCGAGGTGAGCCAGCCCGCGATAGCCCGCCGATGGTGGAACGATCGCCCGTTGAAATGCCCCGTCCGCGCCCCGCAACTCCAACTGCCACGCCCCGGCGCGCTCGCTGGTCCAGAGGAACCCGCTCCCGTCCGCCAGCCACCGTGGCATCCGCGGGTCCAGGTTCACCCAAGCCGCATCCGTCTCCGTCAGCAGACGTGCGGTGCGCCCCGAGTCCGGTGCCACCCGCAGCAGCACCAGTTCACGCTGGTCCCGCGTCTGTACCACCACCGTCAACCCGCCGCGCCGATGCCAGTCCGCCCGGGTGAAATAGGGGTAACGCTCCCGGTCCCAGTCCACCCAGGTGACGCGTCCACCGCGCACGCCCACCAGACCAAGCCGCACCTGGACGTTCGCCCGCCCGGGACGGGGATAGTACTGGGTCCGCGGCTCCCGCTCGGGATGCGCCGGATCGGCGACGTGCCACACCTCGACGCCACGGGCGTCCGCCTCCTGGAACAGAATCGAGGCGCCATCGGGCGACCACCACCAACCGGCGTAGCGATCCATTTCCTCCGCCGCGACGAACTCCGCCTCGCCGCGCGTGATCTCGGCGGTCCCGCCACGGGTCACCGGCCACGCCTTGCGCCGCGCCACGTCATACACCCAGACATCGTGATCCCGGATGAAACCGACGCGGCGGCCGTCCGGCGAGAGCCTGGCATCGAATGACTCCCCGCCAACCCGCAACTCCTCCACCCGGCCGGTCGCTCGTTCCAGGAGAAAGAGGCGGCCCCCGAGAGGGGCGAGAACCAGGCGTCCGTCGTCGGAGAGCTCGAACGAAACAAAGCCGCTCGCACTCACCCGCATCCGCTCCCGGCGAGCCTGTTCCTCCGGGGACAACGTCTCCTCGCCGGTGCCGAGAAGGCGCTCCGCGGTGATCAGTTCCCGCGTCTCCCCGCTCGCCACGTCGAACTGATACAGGCCCTGCGTCGCCGAGCGCGGCCCGGAACGCAGGAAGAGCACGGACGCCCCGTCCGGCACCACCCGGATCGCCGTCGGCGCGCCCAACCGGAATCCGCGGGTGACCGCGTAATCGCGAAGAAAGCCGCCGTCGAGTGGAACCGGGCGTTCGGCAGGAACGGAGTGCATGGTCAGGAGCAGGGCGACAACACCAGTCAGGGCGCGCATCACGCGGCCAGCTTGAACCCGGACAGTTCAGCCGGCAACCGGGCGCCCCATCGACTTGGACCCCGGGGGTCCCCACTCCCGTTGACCTTGGCCGCACGAATGCCAGTATCCCCGCCACACCCCATGAATCCGCTCCCCCGTCGACGCTTCCTCACCACGCTCGGCGGCCTGGCGACCGCTGCGGTCACCGCGCCCCTGCCGGGTTCCCCGCTCACCCGTCCGGGGGCAGCCGCCGAGGCCCCCCGACGCCGGTTCACCCTCGACCTCACACCCGGCGCCATCGGGGTCGGAGGCGACTTGCTCGAGCACGTCCGCCTGGCCCACGTCCACGGCTTCGAATCGGTCCAACCCGATGCCGGGTACCTGGCGCGTCAGACCCCCGAAGGCCTGGCCAAAGTCCGCCAGGCCCTCGCCGAGGCGGGCCTGAAATGGGGCTCCGCCGGCCTGCCGGTGGAGTTCCGGCAGGCCGACGAGGCGTTCCGCCGGGACCTCGGGAACCTGCCCCGCGCGGCCGCCGCCCTGAAGGAGGTCGGCGCCACCCGCATCGGCACCTGGCTCTCGCCGGGCCACAACGAACTCGAGTTCCGCCCGAACTTCGACCGGCACGCCGCCCGCCTGGGGGAGGTCGCCACGATCCTGCGCGATCACGGACTGCACCTCGGACTGGAGTACGTCGGCACCCCGAGCCTCGCCGTGCGCGCGAAGCACCCCTTCGTCCGACGCCTTGCCGAGGCCCGCGAATTGATCGCCGCCATCGGGGTGCCCGGAACCGGGGTGATCCTGGATTCATGGCACTGGTGGTGCGCCGGCGATACCGCGGCGGCCCTCCGCCAACTCCGCGCCTCCGATGTGGTGGCCGTCGATCTCAACGATGCCCCGGCCGGAATCGCGCTCGCCGAGCAGCAGGACAACCGCCGGGAACTGCCGGTCGCCACCGGCGTCATCCCGGTGCGTGACTTCCTCGCCGCCCTGGTGGCGATCGAGTACGACGGCCCCGTCCGGGCCGAACCCTTCAACAAGCCGCTCAACGACCTCGACAACGAGGCTGCCTGCTCCGGGACGATCGCGGCTCTGAAGAAAGCCGTCGCCCTGCTCGGGTAGGCTGGCCCACTGCCGGGGGCTCTGCTAAAAGCCAGACGCAATGGATGCCCCCGTGCTGCACCGCGAGGCCCGCGAAGGCCAGGACGTGACCCCCGACCAGGTCGCCGAACTCGTGGCCGAAGCCTGCCCGGCCGCCGACCTGCGTGGGCAGCGGGTCCTGTTGATCGTCCCGGATCACACCCGCACCGCGCCCGTCGGGCTGCTCTTCCAGTCCCTCCACCGCCAACTCGGCGAGGCCGCCTCCTCGTTCGATGTCCTCGTCGCGCTCGGCACCCATCAACCCCTCTCCGAGGCGGCCATCTGCGAGCGGCTGGAGATCAGTCTCACCGAGCGCACCACCCACTACCGCCGGGTTCGGTTCTTCAACCACGAATGGGACAACCCCGCGGCCCTTTCCCACATCGGCACCCTCCCCGCCGACGAAATCAGCCAGTTGACCGGCGGGCGGTTCGCCATGGACGTCCCGGTGCACGTGAACCGGCGCCTGTACGACTACGACCGGATCATGATCGTCGGGCCAGTGTTCCCCCACGAGGTCGTCGGATTCTCCGGGGGCAACAAGTACCTCTTCCCCGGCGTGGGCGGCCCGGAGATCCTCAACTTCTTCCATTGGCTCGGCGCCGTGGTCACGAACCCGATGATCATCGGCAACCAGTGGACCCCGGTCCGCCAGGTCGTCGACCGCGCCGGGGCGATGGTGACGCTGCCCAAGCTCTGCTTCGCCATGGTCGTCCGGCCCGACAAATCGCTGGCCGGGCTGTTCGCGGGCACCCCCGAAACCGCCTGGACGCACGCCAGCGAGCTCTCCCGGCGGTTGCACATCACTTACAAGGACCACCCCTTCCACACGATCCTCTCCTGTGCGCCCACGATGTACGATGAGCTCTGGACCGGGGGGAAGTGCATGTACAAGCTGGAACCGGTCCTGGCCGACGGCGGCGAACTGATCATCCACGCCCCGCACATCACGGAGATCTCCGCGACCCACGGCCGCGTTCTCCGGGAGATCGGATACCACTGTCGCGACTACTTCCTGCGCCAGTGGCCCCGGTTTCGTTCACAGCCCTGGGGGGTGCTCGCGCACAGCTGCCACGTGCACGGGCTCGGGACCTACGAGGACGGCGTGGAGGCCCCCCGCGCGCGGGTCACCCTGGCCACCGGGATCCCGGAGGCGGTCTGCCGCCAGATCAACCTCGGCTACCGCGACCCCCGGAGCGTCGATCCGCGCACCTTCGCGAACCGGGAGGAGGAAGGCGTGCTCCTCGTGCCGAAGGCGGGGGAGATGCTGTTCCATCTGAAACAAAAGCCCGTCTGGGCGGGTGGTGGCTGAGTCCGCTCGGCGAACGCAGCCCCGCAACCATCCTATCCCACCCCACACCGTGGATACTCCCAACCCTGACGCCCCCTTGACGCCGCCGAATGCTCCTCCCCCTGAAACCGGGGAGGCATCCACCACCGGCGAAGCGAGTTCAAGTTCCCCCACCGCTCCACCTTCCGGCTTCGGCAGTTCCTCGACCACACCGCCGCCGCCGCCGCCAGCGCCCCTGCCCCAGCCCTCCACGCCTGCGCCTCCCCCGCCGCCCCCGCCCCCCCCGCCTCCCTCGCCTCCCCCGCCACCCCCGCCACCCCCGCCTCCCTCGCCTCCCAGGCCTCCCCTGCCGTCCATGCCCCCCTCGCCCCCCCCGATCTCCG
>JBBQML010000328.1:0-5838 GCA_038328885.1 Verrucomicrobiota bacterium
GACCGTCCACCGCCACCACCGCCCGGTCGGCATCGGCGCGGAACCCTCCCTCGCTGACGTCGGCCAGGAAGGCGAACGCGCGGGTGCGGGCATCCCAGGCGGCAATGCGCACCGCGGTCGAATTGAGCACCCGGCCGATGAGAAACACCCAGGGCTGGTTGATGTGCCCGCCCAACCGCGTGCCGTCACCACGACCCGCGTCGAAGTTCTCGCCGCAGGTGGATTGTTCCACCGGCTCGCCCTGGGCGACGCCGGCGTTGTCGAAGAAGTAGAGCTTGCCCATCACGCGTACCGCGAACCCTCCGTTGAAGGTGGCCACGTTGGCCCAAATGTCACCGTCCGCGACCTTGAAGCTCTCTTTCACCACCATGCCGTCCGGGGCGAAGATCGTCGCCGTGGCGCAGTTGCCATCCGGGCGCAGCACCAGGGAGCGGTCCTCCACCACCGAGACGAAGTTCCCGTTGCTCAGGGCCGCGACGTCACCACCGAAGCGGGTTATCTGGTTGCCCGGGGCGGCCCCCGAAGTCACCCGGCCATTGGCGGAATCCTGCGCCTTGCTCAACGAGGTCTGCGCCAGCGTCGCCGGGTCGAGTCTGAAGGTCTGCACCGTCCCGTAGCGCCCATCCCCGAGCCGGTCAAAACCGCCATCCCAGCGATTGCCGGAATTGAAACCATCCACGACGTGCGGAGAGGCCTCCACGCCCGTGATGAAGTTGACCGCACCCGGGCGCGCATCGCCGGCTACCCGGCCGGGGTTGCCATTCTGCCGGGAGGCGTTGATCGGTCCCTTGAACGGCGTGCCGTCGTCGGCGAAAATCGCCTCACCCAGCTTCATCGCCCCACCCGCCGCCGGCTGAAAGGCGACGACGTAGCGCTGCTCCAAGGTGCTGTCCTGCGCAAACGCGTTGGCCTCCACCAGGAAGGTGCTCGTGCCGAGCACCGAGGCGAACGGTTCCCAGTTGCCCAAGGCATCCAGGCTCTGGTTGATGACGGCCGTGTCCGGCACGATCCGCGTCAAACCCACCGACTCGATGCTGCCGGGCCGCACCGGCACCACGAACTGACGCAGGGCCACCACGCGGACGTCCGGCGAATCGCTGCTGCGGCTCTCCCACACCACCGCAATCGCGTCGTTGCGGAAGGATACCCGCGGGTTGCGCGACTCCAACGTCGCCGGGTCCGGCAATTCCTTCTCGCTCACGTAAAAAGTCCCGCCCAGGGGAGTCCCCGTGGCGTCGAACACCCGGCCCAGCACGATCTTGGCGTTGCCGTCGGTCCCCGCTGCGTCGTCATACACCACCGCGACCCGGCCGAGGGAATCGATGCCCACGTCACAACGACCCGGCCCGATCAGAGTTAGGTCCTCCGACACGACCTTGGTCCAGCGCAGCGTGCCGTTCGCGTTGAGCACCGCCACACGCACCTGTTTCAGGCCCTCGGCATCCGTGCCGATCGCTGCGATGGCGTATGCGTCATTGCCGTTGCCGTGGAACCCGATGCCGTCACCGCGCCCGCCCCCGCCGACGATCACATCGCCCACCACGGTCGCCAGATCGATGTTCGTCGAGACCGGCGTGCCGGTGTTGTCGAAAATCCGGATCACGCCGGGCCCGTTGTCGGAGAACCGGACCGCGAAGCCGGTCTTCGTCACCCCCACGCCGTGCCACATCTCGGATTTGGTGGCCGTCGCCGACGCCAACTGGGTCGCCTTCACTTCCTTGCCGGTCGGGTCGACCACCCGCACGATCACGTGGTTGGCCGGCTCCGCACCCCCGTAGACGTCCACAAGGTCCGCTCCCTGGCGGCTTTCCCCCACCACGACGATGTTGCTGTTGGCGAGGTAGTGCCAGTCCCCGATGCGGATGTTGCCGGCATCGCGCGCACCGTATTCAACGCTCACGCCGTTGACGATCCCCAGCGGCTCACCGCCGCTGCCCAGCAACTGGACCGCCGGCCAGTCGCCGACACCCTGGTATCCCGCGAATTCCACCACCTCGAGCCCAAGGTCGAAGGCCGTGGCCCCCATGCCGAAACCATCCCCGAACGGGTTCGCCTTGATCTTGGGGCCCCAACCGGTGCGGCCGGAGACCGCGGTCTTGTCCGCCCGGAAAAACGAAAGGAACTTCGATGTCAACGTCTGGCCCGCATACGCAGGGTCCACGGAGGTGATTTCGGTGTCCGGTGTGAGCGGCTTGCTGTCGCGGTCGTACAAGGTCCAGACCGCCTCCAGGTCGGACAAGTCGGTACCATCGTCCTCCCAGCCCACGACCACGTTGCCATTGCGGGCGATCGCAACACCCAGGCTCTCGGTGCTGGAATTGTTGATCGTGTCGAGCGTGTTGACGTAAACGGTCTCGGAAACCGGTTGAAGACCGTTGTCCTCGGGTTTCCCGGGTAATGCCCCCTGGGCCGCGGTGGCAGCCGCCAACCAGGCGACTCCCAGACACGGCAAAGTGCTCAGTATTCTCATGCGTTACTATGCTTTACGGATTTGATGTGAGTTATGCGTCCTAATGTCCGCCCCGGCCGTCCACGATGCCACCACACGACCCCACCAGTAATGGGTGGCCGTGCTGAGAACCAAGGAGGGCTCCGGTCGCTTACGCTCGGCCACCGCTGCTGGCAAACCAAATCTTTAGGAGGATCCCTTAAGGACAGGATTTCTTGCGCATCTTCTGAGGCTCGGAGCGTCCGACCCCTCACCGACCCGTGGCCCTCTCCTAGTCTTTCGGCGGCGCGAATTCCGCGTCCTGCATCTCCACGTTGTGCTGGACGCTCGTGAGGCGGATCTGAAGTCCCATCTCGGCGGGCTCGGGCACCTTCATCAGGAAGGCCACCTTGACGCCGTCCACTACCCGGTAGTCCCCCAGGTCAATGCGGAAGTTCATCTCACCCAGCACGCTGGTCACGGAGGTCTCCTCACGCAGTAGCAGCCCGGTCTTCCGGCCGAAGTACAGGCGGTCAGGCTTGCCCTCCTTGGGGAATGCCTCCACCAGCCAGGCCTCTTCCTCGTTGACCTTCGCGGGGCCTCGAACCTCCAACCGGTCATAGACACTTTCCAGTTTCAGCTCCCGCGGAAAAACCAGGCTCCGCCGCACCCGGGCAAGCTCGCTCCCGGTCTTCAGACGCGTGCCCTGCAAAGGAGCCGCGGTCCAGGCGTTGGTGCCATCAAATCCCTCACGGATGCTGCCAAACCCGGAGAAATCGATGACCGATACCTGGCGATCCGGGACCTTGGACCGGGCGGAGAACTGGCCGCTCGCTCCCAGTGCGGTGACCTCAACATTCCCCTTCATCACCCGCGTGCGGAGCTTCTCCAGCGCCGCGCGCCCACCCGTCGCCTCCACATACCGGTCCAGGATCTGTGCCACGCTGGGTTGCTCCCCAGCCACCGCCTCGGCCGCGCGAACGGTTGGAAGGAGGCACGCAAGGGCACCTAGGAGGAAATAGAGGGATTTCATGTGGCTAAGCCCACCATGGCGGGGGCCCGCCCCCGACGCAATGGGGCCTTCGGCCCCGTGGGGAGTGGGGAGTGGGGAGGTCGGGGATTATTGCCGACTGACCCCCGACCCCCGACCTCGGACCTCGGACCTCCGACCTCGGACCTCCGACCTCCGACCCCGGACCTCGGACCTCCGACCTCCGACCTCCGACCTCCGACCTCCGACCTCCGACCAGACCGCCTGGGAATTGCATGGGAATTGCATTGACCGCACGCCGCCTTTCTGGCGACCAAGTGGACGGACCCAACTATTTGCATGAATCGTATAACGCGACTTCAACGCCTGATCGCGGGCGGCATCCTCGCTGCCCTGCTGTGCAGCACCCCAATCCCCACCCAGGCCCGAATTCTGGACGACTTCAACAGCGGCAAGATCGGCTGGGAGGACTTCTCGTTCGTCGCCGCGTTGCCCAAGCCCGCCGTCGAGGATGGCCGGTTCAAGTTCATCCTCCCGCCCGCCGGCCAGTCCCTCTTCATTGCCAGCACCAAGACCTCCGAGACGTTCGAGCTCAAGGAGGGACGAACGATCGAGTTCCGCACGGATATCGTCCAAGGCGGCGGCAAGGACTCCTTCGCCATCCTCGCCTTCATCCCGACCAGCACCGGGGCTTCGACGCTGGGCGGCTACGGGATCGCCAAGTCCACCACCGACATCCTCATGACCAAGGGCATCGGGAAGTATCTCTACAACGAGAACCCCGCCACGCCGATCAGACAGGACAACGTGACCCTGTCGCTGACCATGGACGCCCGGAACGGAAACGTCGCCGTCACCGCCCGCATCCTCGACAAGGCGGACAATGACGCCGTGCTCTTCGAGAAGACCGTCATCGACACCCCAGCGGCGGATGTGATGGCTGACGGCACCGACGACCCCGCGGCGCCGTTCCTGACCCAGGGCAACTTCGTCCTCTACCTGTACGAGGACTTCGATGCCGGCGCCCCCGAGGACCCCTACACCGCCGTCTTCGACAACGCCGAGGTCTTCGTCACCGACACCGCGGTACTGGACGATTTCAACAGTGGCAAGAGCGGCTGGGAGGACTTCTCCTTCAACCCCGCTCTCCCCAAACCGGCGGTGGAAAACGGCCAGTTCAAGTTCATCCTCCCGCCGGTCGGCCAGTCCATTTTCATCGCCAGCACCAAGACCTCCAAAACCTACGAGTTGAAGGAAGGTGAACGCCTGGCCATGGAAGTGGACATCGTCACGGGCGGCGGCAAGGACTCCTTCGCGATCGTCGCATTCATCCCTACCTCCACCGGGGCTTCGACCCTGGCCGGTTACGGCCTCGCCAAGTCCACCACCGACATCCTCATCACCAAGGGCATCGGCAAATACTTCTACGACCAGAACCCACCCACCGCGATCCGTCAGGATAACGTCACCCTGAGTCTCACCCTGACGGTGCGCAACGGCAGCGTCTGGGTCACCGCCCGCGTCCTCGACAAGGCCAACAACAACGCCGTGCTCTTCGAGAAAACCGTCATCGACACCCCGGCCGCGGACGTGATGGCCGGCGGGACGGATGATCCGGCCGCGCCCTTCCTCACCCAGGGCAATTTCGTGCTCTACCTCTTCGAGGACTTCGATGCCGGCGCCCCCGAGGACCCCTACCAGGCGATCTTCGACAACGCGATCGTCGCCTCGGTTCCCGCCACCGGCAACGAGCCTCCCGTGATTTCCGAGGCCGCCCCGATCGCCGCCTCGAACTTCCTGCCCGCCACCACCGCGATTTCGTTCAAGGCCTCCGATGACAAACCGCTCGGCGATGAAGCCCTGTCGGTAACCCTCGACGGCACCGTCTACACCAAGGCCAACGGACTCACCCTGGGCGGCAGCGGCAGCGCCCGCACGGCCAGCCTCGGCGGCGTCCTGCAAGCGAATGTCAGCTACACCGCCATCCTGAAGGTCGTGGACTCCGACGGGGCCTCCCGCGAGCAGACCGTCAAGTTCGACACCTTCGCGGTGGGCAACTTCGTGATCGAGGCCGAGGACTACAACTTCGGTGCCGGCCAGTTCATTAACAACCCGGTTCCAGTGGCCGAGGGCTCCGGCCCCGGCGCCAACGACTACAGCAATCAGGAAGGTGTTCTCACCATCGACTATAGCGACACCCGAACCGCCCCCAACGGCACCGACACGAAGTACCGGGCCGCCGACGCGATCCGCATGGGCCGCACGCTCGACAAGCTTCGCAAGAAATTCGCCGATGCCGGCGGCTCCGCCTCCGAAGTCTACGACTTCGACATCGGCGACGTCGTGGCCGGCGAATGGCAGCAGTACACCCGCAACTTCACCGCCGGCACCTACGCGGTCTATCTCCGGGCCCAGGTCG